>DASXGY010000299.1:0-3231 GCA_036488835.1 Acidobacteriaceae bacterium | reverse complement strand
GAGAAAACGCTGCTCCATGGCGCACCGAAGGCCGAAATCGAGCAACTCTTCAGCCATTTGGAACTCATCGCGCCTGCGCTGGCGGCGGTCGGCATCCTCATTCTGGTCGCTGGAATCGTCGAACATCGCAAGCGGAGCTCGACCTCCAACAGGCCCTCGTCGACGAACACTGTCGAGAGCAGCATCACGATCTCGCAGGCCGGCTGGATGGGCGTCGTTCAGGGACTCGCCTTGCCCTTCCGCGGATTCTCCCGCTCCGGCTCCACCATTTCCATCGGCATGCTCACCCGCGCAGCGAAAGAAGATGCAGAACGCTTCAGCTTCGCCCTGGCCGTTGTGCTCACCCCCGCCGTGGTCGGCATGGAAGCGCTCCGCCTCTGGAAGGCCGCGCATCTCGCAACGTCCACAGGCGCCCCAATCAATCTTCACGCATCGCTCTTCTCCAGCCTGCTCGGCATGGTCTTCTCGTTTTTCGCCGGCCTGCTCGCGCTCCAATGGCTTAGCCGCTGGCTGGAGACAGGCCGCTGGTATCTCTTCGGTGTTTACTGCCTCGCCGCCTCTGTCGTCGTGTTCGCTCTCCACGCACGCGGCTTCTAACCACGTTCGGAAACGGCTTTTCGAGCGGCGGCATCCCTTAATCTGGAAGCATGACTGGAATGGATAAAACCATCCGCGTGGGGTTAATTGGTTACGGCTATGCCGGAAAGACCTTCCATGCCCCACTGATTCAATCAGTACCAGGCCTTGCGCTGGTTGTTGTTGGGTCCGGCAAGCGCGAACTCCTCCAGGCAAACTATCCAGGTATTACCGTCTGTTCCGCTATCGAGGTGCCTACGCACCCGGAGGTCGATCTCGTTGTCATCGCCACTCCCAACGACAGCCATTTTCCCCTTGCGGCGGCAGCACTCCGCGCACGCAAAGATGTCGTCGTCGATAAGCCCTTCACCGTAACTCTCGCTGAGGCTCGTTCGCTCGCAGAGATCGCAAAACAGAACAACCGGCTCCTCTCGGTCTTTCACAATCGGCGTTGGGAGAGCGAGATCCTTGCCACAAAGGCAATTCTCAATGCGGGTCTGCTCGGCGAAATATCGCATTACGAATCCCATCTGGACCGCTTTCGTCCAGAGGTGCGTCAACGCTGGCGTGAGGATCCCGGGCCGGGCGCGGGATTGTGGTTTGATCTTGGACCGCATCTGATCGATCAGGCATTGCATCTCTTCGGACTTCCGCAGTCGGTCAATGCCAACTTTGGAATTCTGCGCCAAGGCGGCCGGACGGACGATTGGGCCCATGTGCAATTGAACTACGCTCGCCTCAAGGTGGTCCTCCATGCCTCATTATTGGTATCGGGTGGCGGCCCGCGCTCTGTTCTTCACGGTACGCGGGGTAGTTGGGCAAAGTTCGGTGCAGACGTGCAGGAGCGCCAGCTCATGAGCGGAATGCTCCCGGATGATCCGAATTTTGGCTACGATCCCACTCCCGGCATCGTGTACGACGGCGTAACCGGCACGCAGACTGAAGTCCCGTCACCTGCTGGCAACGAGCGGGAATATTACATCGGGATCAGAGACGCAATCCTTGGTAAAGGCCCGGTTCCGGTTCCAGCAAGGGACGCGGTCGCAAATATGGCCATTCTCGAAACGTCCTTTGCATCGGGAGCTCGCGGTCAGGTGCTTCCCCTGCCGCTGACGGCAGATGAGTGCGCTGCCTGGGCGTAGCATGACTTTGCCTCCATCCTTCACGCAAACCATATAAATCTGTGCTTGCCGCTGGAGCGCGCATCGGCGGACGCCGCACCAGTAGAGTGATTCTCCATTGGCGAGAACGCGGATACCCGATGAAAGCCCGCGACAATCACACAGCGGCGGCGCTACATTGATGGAGCGACTTCACATGCTGCCCCATACACTGGCCCCCGCGTCATCCTCATTGCGCACCAGCCGCCGTCAGGCCATTGCGCTCTTCGCTGCAAGCCTTGGCTCACTTCTCGCATCGCACGCCCGCGCGGAAGGCACATTCGTCTACGGCAAAGATCTTGATGGCCGTGACGTGACCTCGTTATCCGCGCCTGATACGAAGTATGTCGTCGCCATCTTCGTCGCCACCGACTGCCCCATCTCCAACCGCTATCTCCCGCTGCTGTCGCAGGTCGCGAAGCGCTTTGCGACACGCGGCTGCCGGCTCTGGCTCGTCTATCCAAACCCCGGCGACACCATCGCCTCCGTCCACGCGCATCAGTCGCAATATCCCGTAGCCGCATCCCTGCCCCAGCTCATCGCTCCCGATTCGCGTTTCCTTGCCCACGCAAAAGTCCACGTTACCCCGGAGGCCGCGATCTTCCATGCCGATCCGCCGCCCGGCGGGTCAATTATGAGCCAGCCCGTCCTCTGGCACGGCCGCATCGACGACCGCTATCTCACCTTCGGCACCCAGCGCCCCGCCGCCACACGCCACGATCTAGCGGATGCGCTCAACGCCGCGCTCGCCGGCCGCCAACCCGCAGCACCCGCAGCGCCGCCCGTCGGCTGCGCCATCCTCCCGCGCGCATGACGCACTGGGCTCTGAAGCGGCAAGCAGCTCTCGCATTGCTCGTTGCACTCGTATCCGCTACGAGCACATTTTCCCAGCCGAGCACGGCCGCACCAGCAGTTGTCCCCACGCCCACCTGGTCGCACCAGATCGCGCCCATCCTCTATAACAACTGCACCACCTGCCATCACCCCGGCGGCGCGGGCCCCTTCAGTCTGCTCACGTACGACGATGCGCGCCGCTGGTCCGCGCAGATCCTGGCCGTCACGCAATCGCGGTTCATGCCACCCTGGCTGCCCGAGCCCGGCTACGCCGACTTCGCCGATAACCGCCGCCTCTCCGCCGACGATCTCGCGAAGATCAAGCGCTGGGTAAGCGCCGGCATGCCCGAGGGCAATGCCGCCGAAGCTCCCGCGCCGCCGAAGTACACCTCCGAGTGGCAACTCGGGCCGCCTGACATCGTCCTCACCGCGCCCCAGCCCTTCACTGTTCCTGCCGACGGCCAGGACCTCTTCCGCAACTTCATCTATCCCGTCAGCATCACGCGCACCCGGTACGTCCGCGCGGTTGAGATCCTTCCCGGCAACGCACGCGTCGTCCACCACGCCAACATCCTCATCGATCGCACCGCCGAGCTCCGCCGCCAGCACCCGACTGACTGGCGCGCCGGCATCCCCGGCATGGAGCTCGAAATCGGCTCCG
>DASXGY010000260.1:0-9387 GCA_036488835.1 Acidobacteriaceae bacterium | reverse complement strand
ATGAGGATGCAATAAAGCTAAAAGGGAAAATTCTGGAGCAGCTTGTAACTTTGCCCGCCGCCGACCTTCCAACTGCTGGGATTTCTGCGGAAATGCCCGGTGTTTCTTCTGGCGGCTTGAAAAAAGCCACTCCCTAACTCATCGCAAAATCCAACCCTGGAGTAGATGAAAATGGCTAATGGAGATCGTTGTTTAGGAGTTATACGTGCGATAAGAAAGTCCACCTTCAAAGTACTCGCCGGGATGTTGGTTTTGAGCGGAATGGCCGCTATCTCGGTGCAACCGCTAAAGGCTCAAAACCAAAACGCTCTGAACCGAGTCCTCGCTCAGTTCGCGGCGTCCGGCAAAATTCAGGCAGGAGCGAATCTGCCTGTGCAGCAGGGGTTCGCGAACGGTGGATTAGCGATCTACATTACGCCGGAAGTGGGGGTCGATCCTAACAGCTCGTTTGTCTCCACCGCGCAGGGCATTGCAACTGGATTCCATGCGAATTTCATTCCCTCGCTTTGGTCAAATCTACTTGGCACTCCCGCGTTGCGCCGTATCTTTGTGTTTACGAACGTTACCCAAGGCAACGTGCTTGGGGCCCTCCCGAGTCCGGCAGGTCCCAACAGCACGAATGCAGGTTACTCGCCGCTGTGGCAGATCAGCCTGGTTGCCTGGAACAATCCGGCGAATGCGACGGTGCTGACTTCAGCAGCGGCAGTAACCGCCGCCCAGACCGCTGGGGAAGTAACGATTACCTCAACGCCCATTATCGTCGAGTGCTCGGTAGTGCTCGGCATTGCGCCCACCGGACAGTTGCCGGGGTCCAAAGTCGACCTCTCCGCTGCCACGTTTGCCGCGGGCAGCGCCGTGACGTCGACCGCCAACCTGCCTTTGCAGGCAGGCTACTTTAACCATGAACCCGCGCTCTACATCACGCCGGAGGTGGGATTGGGCCCCGCGGGCGGCGCGTTTGCCGCGACCGCGCAGAGCATTGCACAGGGATTCAACGCCAATTTCGTCCCAACCGCCTTCAATACGCTTAACGACCAGAACAAGGCGGTAGACGATATTTATTCGTTTACTAACTTTAAGCAAGGAAATGTACTTGCTTCCGCACCGAGTCCCGCCGGGGTTCAGAACACAGACCCGAATTACACCCCGATATGGCAAATCAATTTGGTGGCTTGGAATTCCGGCCATAGGCCACATCCGCTGACTTCGCAGCAGGACATCCTCAATGCCCAAAAAAATAATGAAGTTACTGTTACGCTGGCGCCCATTATCGTGGAGTGCTCGGTGATCTTTACTCCGCGCGGCGGGTTGCTGCCCGGAGCCGAGATCACCGTCAACAACGCCGTCAACAACGACCGTGACGACCAGGGCGACCGTGGCGACCGTGACGACCGGTGATTTTCCGCGCTAACGCGTCTTCCACCCCTTGCCCTGACTTCGCTGGGAGCCTGGGCCTGTAGCAGAGATGAACGCCTCCGCGGTGCGAAAGTGAACTGCCGGATGCCGAAGAGCAAAAACCGCAGCTCTCTCCCCGATGAAAGTAAAGAGAGCTGCGGTTTGCTGAAGACCAGCCGGCGAATCGACTCCATCGTTCTCGCGGGGTACGCCTGCGTCACACCATGACATTCAAAAATCTGCGGGGCTCGATCTTTGCGCCGGGAAATGTCAGATTCAGATCCCGCGCGCCGATCTGTTTGAACGCGACCTCCCCCAACACCTGCCGGAAATCCGTCGTCACCGTCAGGTCACGTCCTTCATTCAACTGCTCCGCAGCCAGTCCGGGCCAGCGTCCGTAGACACGGCCGCCTTTCACTTGACCGCCCATCACGAACATCACATTTGCATGACCATGGTCCGTTCCGCGGGTGCCGTTCTCGCGCGCGGTGCGGCCAAACTCGGACATCGTCACCACCACCACGTCTTCCGCCTGCGTTCCCATGTCCATCCAGAATGCAGACAGCGACTCGGAAAATTCTCTCAACCGGCCGGCAAGCTGCCCATCCACGCTGCCCTCGTTCTGGTGGTGATCCCACCCGCCAATATCCGCGAACGCCACTTCCACTCCCAGATCCGCCTTCAGCAACTGGGCAATCTGCTTCATGCTGTCGCCAAATCCGCCTCTGGGATATTGCGCACCCGCAGCGGGCGTATATCGCGTGGGATCGGTCGTCTGCAGCATCTTGGCTGCTTCAAACACCTCACGACCCGCGCCGCGCAGCGCACTATCACTCGACTCGTCGTACAAGCCTTCAAAGCTGTTTGCGAAGCTCGCATTCGCCGGCGTTCTCGCACCGCCAACGTGAAAATCCCGCACGTTGTTCAGCGCCAGCGCGCGGATTCTGCCTTCGAGCGTGCGCGGCATCTCGGCCGTCAGCGCCACCGCACGAAAAGGAGTCTCCGTCTGGCGCCTCCGTTCGTCTTCTGCCTGCATTGCGCGATTCAGCCATCCATCTTCGGTTGCCTTCATGCCCGGAGTGCCCGACTCCATATAATCCTGCGCGTCAAAATGCGAGCGCGTCATATCCGGCGAGCCCGCTGCATGCACAATCGCAAGATGCTTCGCGTCCCACAGCGGCTTCAGACTCGCCATCGCCGGATGCAATCCGAAAAATCCATCCAGATCGAGAATCTGTTGCTGCGGAATGGCGATCGTCGGCCGCATCTGGAAGTACGACGGCTCAGCGTGCGGGATAACGATGTTCAACCCATCCGCCGCCCCACGCTGAAAGATCACCACCAGCTTCTTCCGGCTCACGCTGGCAGCGGTCGCCTGCGCCAGGACCGCGCGCGTCAGGAAGCTCGGTATCGCCGCCGTCCCCACCAGAGCCAGCGCTCCGTTCTTCAAAAATCCTCGACGCGTTCTCAACGTCTCCACGTGTCACCCCTTCACTAGCGCCGCTGAAACTCCGGCGATCCCAGCAGCAGCGCAGCAGCCAGTGCCGGCTGGCTGATCGGAGCCACGCGCTGTGCCGCCGGCGCAAACAAGTCGCTTCGTCTACCCGGCTGTCCTTTTGCGAACACAGCTGCCGCCACTGGCGTCGCCTGCGGAGACTCCATCTCCTGCAGCACCACCTCATGCGTATGCGCCGCCACGCGCCCGTTCAGCAGCGTCTCTTCTAATTGCATCTCGCTCTGCTCAGCGGATTCCGTACTCTGCGCCGCCGCGACACTCACTCCCGGAAGACGATTCGCCGTCAGCGCCAGGGCGAAGTTCATCCGCGCCAGCAGCGCCTCCGCGCCCAGCCACGGATCGGCTTTCAGTGAATAGCCATTCGGCTGCTGCACTCCGTAGAGCGGCATGCCCAGTCGATCAAGCGACGCCGCCACCGCACTCGCGTTCTCCACATCGGCATCCGTCGCCCGCAGCGACGACACCACAAACTCCAGCGGCGTCTTCAGCTTCGCGCGATACGCGTCGCGCGACCAGAACTCCGGCGAGTGAAACATCGTGCTCAACACCTGCCGGATGTCGCCGTGCGTCTTCAGGTACGTCTTCGTCATGCGATCGACGAGCGATTTCGGAGGCGTGTCGCTCACGAACTCCGTCGCCAGTTTGGTTGAGAGAAAGCGCGCAGTCGCCGGACTCATCGCCAGCAGGTGCAGGACCTCCATGCCTTCTGCCTCACCGTTCTCCTGAATCCTGTGTCCCAGCACAACCTTGTCGCCCGGCTCGTGCCGCCGCTCATTGAACTCGAAGCCATAGCCCTGCTGTTTGGTCTCCGTGCCCCAGCCCGTCAGTACCTTCGCCAATTCCACCACGTCCTGCTGCGTATAGCCGCCGTTCACGCCCAGCGTGTGCAGCTCCATCAGCTCGCGGGCATAGTTCTCATTCAATCCCGGCGCGGACTTCTTCTGCCCGGCATTCCCCGCCGCTCGTATCGCAGCAACCGAGTGCGGCCCGATGCTCTGCTGATTGTCCAGATACACCAGCATCGCTGGACTATGCGCCACCGCAACCAGCAGATCTTCAAACCTGCCCATCGCATGCGGGCGAATCACGTCTCGCTCATAGCCGGCGAGATACCACGGCATCTCTGCGTTCTTGCGCAAATAAATATTGAAGTGGTTCGACCAGAACTGAGTCATCACCTCTTCCAGCTGCCGCTCGCTGTACACGGCGCGCAGCAACTTCTCTTGTTGCAGCTCCTCGGTCACCACACGGTTCGGTTCCACCAGCGCCAGCAGCACCTCCTTCTGCTCCGGCGTCATCCCTGCGATAAGCTGCTGCCGCTCTGCAGAGGTCATGCCCTGCACCAGGGGGCGAACCGTCCCCGGCTGCATCGCCAGCACCGCCGTCCAGCGCGCGTCTGCAGGCATACGAAGCAGGGTCGCGACGTTCATGGTTCGGTTGAACATGGTTCGGTTGAAATTTGAGTCCACAACCTCAGGTATGTGTGGTGCGACTTTCGCGCCCGATGCATCCGTCTGACCAGCCTGCGCTTGATCCGCCTTGGCCTCTTTCCGCTGCCGGAAATTAGCAAGCGCGTTCGCATAAATCACCCGCTCCACCGGATCGCTCGGTATCGCGACCCGCCCCGCAGCCACCTGCCGGACGATGGGAGGAGGCGGGTAGCTGCGGATCAGCTCTTCCGTGCTCAGCCGCATCGCCGGCAGGGAATCGAGCCGCGCGCCAAGCGATGCATCGTCAATCTTCTCCGGATGAAGCTGTTCGTCGATCCACCGCTCCACCCCCATCTTCTCCACTCGTTCCACATCGCCCGGCCGCGGTCCAAACGTCAGCCGGTCCACCGCATGTTCTGCGCGCTCACGCTTGGTCAGCGGAGCAGGCTTGGCCGCAGCATGGATCTTCGCGCTGGCTGCGCAGGGAATCGCCAGGCACACCGTGCTCAGCGCCAGCAGGCCGACGGCATTCTTCGCGATCGGTGCGTGGGAGACCATGGGCATGTGCGCGCTCTATGTGTCCAGACCGGATCGCCCAGGCAAAAGTTGCGGTGCATGGGTCTTTATCTCGATCATTCCCGTCCAGGCCGGTTCCGATCCAGGCCGCGCTTAGCGGCGCGACTCGCGCGAGCGCACCCATTCCGCCGAACGCTTGATCCCCTCGGCGAACGACACCTGCGGCGCAAATCCAAACTCCTCCCGCGCCCGCATCGTCGGAAACTCCTGGTCCCGCCCCAGCAGATGCACCGCATGCCGAGTCAGCAGCGGCCGTCCCGGCAATCGCAGCGCATGGATCGCTTCCATCGCCCGTCCCAGCGTAACCGCCGTCCCAAACGAAAGCCGCAGCCAGGGACGTTTGTAGCCCAGCGCATCCGCCAGCGCATTCGTATACTCGCGCCAGGTCATGCCTGTGCCATCGCTGATGTTGTACGCGCGCCCCACGGTCGCCGAACTGACAGCAGCATCCATCATCGCTTGTGCCACATTGTCCACGTAAGCGAACCCGCCCCGCGCGCGACCGCCATCGATCAGCAGCATCATCCGCTGACGCAGCACGCTGGCGATTTCCACCACGAAGTCTTTCCCACGCGGACCATAGATCGTCGCAGGTCGCACCACTGTGATCGGCAAGCCACGCTCGCGATGCGCGCGCCATACGGCCTCTTCGCCTTGGATCTTCGTCCGATTGTAAGGCAATCCCACATCGCGCAGCGCCGCATCCTCATCGCAAGGCACCCGCGGATAGCCATACACGTCCGTAGTGCTCACATGCAGAAAGCGCTCCACCGTGCCCGCGCGCACCGCCGCATCCAGCAGATTCTGCGTTCCGGCAACATTGGCTCTCCGATAGGTAGAAGGAGCGGCCCAGTCCGTCGAGCAAGCCGCGCAGTGGTAAACCACTCGCACGCCGCGCATCGCCTCATCGAGCGCCGCCGAATCGCCCAGGTCGCCACGTACAATCTGTATTCCCAGATCGCCAGGAACGATCTGTCTCTGTAGATGCGACAAATGCCTGAGGTCCGAGGTCGCACGCGCCAGAATCCGCACCGGCTCGCCCCGCTCGGCCAGCATCTCAACCAGCCGCCCGCCCAGGAAGCCGCTCGCTCCCGTTACAAGTACCGCCACTGTTGTTAACTAGCCAGCTTGCCGAAGACGTCCAGCGCAAACTCCAGTTGCTCGCGCGTATGCCCTGCGGTCACGCACAGCCGCAGCCGCGGCGCGCCCTGCGCCACCGCCGGGAAGAGCACCGGCGTCGCCAGGATGCCGAAGTCGCGCAGCCGCCGCGCCGTCAGCGCCGCGGAAGGCTCGTCCTTATAAATCACCGGGATCACCGGCGTCTCCGACAGTCCCGTGTCGTAGCCCAGCCGCTGCAAGCCTGCACGCAGGAACTGCGCATTGCACTGTACCCGCCCGACGCGCTCCGGCTCATCCTTCAACACCGCCAGCGCCTCTTTCACCGCCGCAATCGCCGGCGCGGCCATCGCACCGGAGAAAATAAACGGTGCCGACGCATGCTGCAGGAAGATGCAGAGCTGCTGCGAGCCGGCAACGAAGCCGCCATTCGATGGAATCGCCTTCGCCAGCGATCCGGTCCAGATGTCTACCTCATTCGCATCCACGCCGAAGTGCTCGTCTGTCCCGCGTCCATGCCGGCCCAGCGTGCCCGAGGCATGCGACTCATCCACCAGCAGGAAGCAGCCAAACTCTTTCTTGATCGCAATCAGCTCGGGCAGAATGCAGATGTCCCCGTCCATCGAAAACACGCCGTCGCTGATGATCAGCGTGCGGTTCGCCGCCGGCCCGTTCTGGATCTCCTGTCGCAGGCTCTCCGGATCGTTGTGCCGGAAGCGCTGCACCTGCACCCCCGCCATGCGGCACGCATCCAGCAGACTGCGATGCGACAGCGTGTCCATGATCACGCGATCCGCCGGCCCGAACAGCGATGCAATCACTGCGACGTTTGCCAGGTAGCCGGAGCTGTACGTAACCGCCGCCTCCGTCCCCTTGTACTCCGCCACCGCGCGCTCCATCTCGCGGTGCAGGTCCAGCGTGCCGGTCAGCAGGCGCACGCCGCCCGTCCCCGTGCCGTACTGGTCCAGCGCGTCCATCGCCGCGCGCTGCACCCGCGGATGTCCGATCAGCCCCAGGTAGTCATAGGACGACAGCATCAGCATCTGGTGCCCGTCCGCCGTCACCATCGGTCCCGGCCGCCCCTCCAGCGGAATCTGGAAGGGATACGCGTCCACAGAACAGGCCAGCGCCGTCGTCTCAAACAAACGGCGCGCCCGCGGGTCCAGCAGCTCATTCTTCTTGAAGCCGCACTTCGACCCCTGCTTGAAGTACTGATCGAACATCTCCCCCGACGAGGAGGGAAACGCTTTGGCCGGTGTTTCGTTGACGGAGACGGCTGGATTGTCCATGTGTGGTGTCAAATTCTAGTGCATGCTTTGCGGATTGCCTAGCTTTATGGACCCTCAAATGTTGTGGTTGCGTATTCGTGCTGCGAATTCATTTAGATGCGCGTCCCACCGGCCCTGATCGCCGCTTTCCATCGCCATCGAGACACCATTCCCATCACGTCCGAAAATGGCCAGACACAGTGCGCCTCGCAGGAGCACACTGAGCAGGTGATGAACTCCGTACTCGGTCACCCGGCACTTCTTGACCCAGCCCTGTTGGATGCGGCGCAGCTCGATCCTGTCTCGCTCGATCCCGACGTTTGCTATCGCGCGCTGCAGACCCGCGATGCCCGCTTCGATGGCCGCTTCTTCACCGCTGTGACCTCGACTGGCATTTACTGCCGCCCCATCTGCCCCGCGCGCACGCCGATGCGCAAGCATTGCCGCTTCTTTATGAGCGCTGCAGCGGCCCAGCAGGCCGGCTTCCGCGCCTGCCTCCGTTGCCGTCCGGAAACAGCGCCTCAATCGCCGGCATGGCGCGGCACCGCAGGCACCGTCAGCCGCGCCATGGCGCGCATCGCGGAGGGCGCACTCGACGGCCCCCGCGCATCCGTCGAGCGGCTCGCCGACAGCCTGGGCGTGGGCGAGCGTCAGCTCCGCCGCCTCTTCGATCAGCACATCGGCGCATCGCCGTTGGCTGTCGCGCAAACGCGCCGCGTACTCTTCGCCAAGCAACTGCTGCACGAGACCCGCCTGCCCATGGCCTCGGTCGCGATGGCCGCGGGCTTCGGCAGCATCCGCCGCTTCAATGACACCTTCCTCGCGCTCTACAAGCGTCCGCCCAGCCAGTTGCGTCGCCGCTCTGTCACTGCCTCGTCTGCGGCTCCACTCGTCCTGCGTCTCGCCTACCGTCCGCCCTTCGATTGGAACGCGCTGCTCGCCTTTTTTACTCCACGCGCCATCCCCGGCGTGGAAGAGGTCCGCGACGGCATCTATCGCCGCGTCGTTCGTGTCGACGATCACATCGCCCTCATCGCTGTTAGCCACCTGCCCGCGCGCAACGCGCTCCAGGCAGAGATCGCCTGCGATCACGTTCCGGCGCTGCCCATCATTGCGTCGCGCCTGCGCCGCATCTTCGACCTCGATGCCGACACCGAGGCCATCGCACGGCATCTCTCGCGCGACCGCGTACTCGCCCCGACGGTGCGGCGTCAGCCCGGCCTCCGCACACCCGGCGGATGGGATCCCTTCGAGATCGCCGTCCGCGCCATCCTCGGCCAGCAGATCAGCGTCGTCGCCGCGCGCGGTCTCGCGGCAAAACTGGTCGCGCTTTCAACCAGGCCGCTCTCCCTCGGGGACGGCGCACTCACCCACGCCTTTCCCACGGCGCAGCAGCTCGCCCCGGCCGACCTCAGCGCAATCGGCATGCCCGCGGCACGCCGCACCGCGCTCATCTCACTCGCGCATGCAGCCGTGGCTGATCCGAAGATCTTCGAAGCCGCCAACACGCTCGGGGAGAGCATCGCCCGCCTGCGCTCCATACCCGGCATCGGCGAGTGGACCGCGCAGTACATCGCACTTCGCGGCCTGCATCATCCGGACGCCTTTCCCGCGTCGGACATCGGCATCCTGCGCAATGCCGAACAGATCTTTGGAATGCGGCTTTCGCCCGCGGGTAAGGGGCTGTCGCCCGCGCAGTTGCTCGCGCGCAGCGAACAGTGGCGTCCCTGGCGCGGCTACGCGGCCCAGCACCTCTGGTCGGCAAGCAACGTCAGCCTGACGCCGCAACGAAAGCCGCGCCGCACTGCCGCGTCGTACGCATCGGCACCTGCATTACAGACACGGCCACTCGCCGCATCCACCGTCGCCGCCACAGGAGGCACGCTATGACCACCAAGCTCGAATTCCTCACCGACCTACTGGCCACTCCGATCGGCGAACTCATTTACGTCTGCGATCGCGAAGGAGCGCTCCGCATGATCGACTGGTCTGATCACAACCCTCGCGGCGAGCGTCTGCTCAACATCCATTACGGCAAAGGCGGCTACGCACTCACCAGGCAGCGGGATCCCTTCGGGCTCACCAC
>DASXGY010000256.1:0-7650 GCA_036488835.1 Acidobacteriaceae bacterium | reverse complement strand
GCCATGGCCGACCAGGTAGCGAAGAGCGGCGTGAAGCAGATCGATGGCGACGTAATCGGCGACGACACGTGGTTTCCGGCGGAGCGTTACGGCTCGGGATGGAGCTGGGACGATCTGGAGTGGCTCTACGGGGCGCCCATTTCAGCGCTGACGGTAAACGACAATGCCGTGTTTCTGAATGCGGATCCTGGTGTGCAGCCGGGCGACAAGGTAACGCCGCAGTGGGACCCGGCCGTGCCCTATTACACGCTGGAGAATTCACTGACGACGGCGGCACGGGGTACGGAGGCGGAGCTCGGCATCGATCGTGCGCCGGGAGCGTACGATGTGCGCGCCTATGGCGCGATCGCGATCGGCGGAGCTGGACTGCACGAAGGACTGGCGCTGGAAGATCCGGCGGATTTTGCCGCGCGTGCCTTTCTCGGCATGCTGCGCGAGCGTGGCATCGCGGTGACCGGTACGGCGAAGCCGCGGCATCGCGACAGCGTGGACGCAGAGAGCCTGCGCAAGGAGCAGGAGGAGCCGTTGCCGCTGACGCCGTCGACGCTGCAGACCGTGACCACGGCGCCCGCGGGGAAGCGCGTGCTGGCGTCGCACGTGTCGCCGCCGCTGATGGAAGACATGACGGTGACCCTGAAGGTGAGCCAGAATCTGCACGCGGAGATTACGCTGCGGACGCTGGGCAAGCTGCTGGCGCGCGACGGCTCGCTGGGGCAGGGAACGCGCGTGGTGCGGCAGTTCCTCATCTCGATCGGAGTACGGCCGCAGGACTTCTTTTTCTTCGATGGCTCCGGCTTGTCGAACGCAGACCTCATCACACCGCGCGCGGCGACAACGCTGCTGGCCTACGCATCGCGACAGCCGTGGGGCGCAAGCTGGCGCTCGGCACTGCCAGTGGCGGGAGTGGACGGCACGCTGTCGAATCGGTTCACCAATTCGCCGGTGAAGGGCAAGCTCGACGCGAAGACGGGCACGTTGGGCGAGGTGCGGGCGCTTTCCGGATATATGACGACGGCTTCGGGGCGCACGCTTGCGGTGTCGATCCTGGTGAACGATCATCAGCCCGACTCGAAGGCGGAGGGCAAGGCGATGGATCAACTGGCGGAGATGATCTGGAAGGCGGAGTAGCCGTGGAGCGATGGAGAGAGCTGGCGGATAGAATCATCTCTTGCGCGTAACTTTCCCAGGACTGCTCTGGTGTATCTCGCTCGGTCTGGTATTCGCGGCGACGGGCTGTACATCATTGCCGCCAGGGAAACCACTCTCATCGCTGTCGCAGCAGGAGGCGCGCGGCCGCGCGGTCTTCGTCTCCACATGCGCACGCTGTCACAATGCTTATGAGACGCAGGCGCTGCACGGGCCGAGTCTCTACGGGGTCTTTCGCAAGCCGTACCTGCCGAGCGGCGCACCGGCTCGTGACGATCGCGTGAGGGAGGTCATCCTGCACGGACGCAACCTGATGCCACCTGCGGGAGGCGATCTTACCGAGCAGCAATTGCAGGACCTGCTGCGCTATCTGCATACCTTGTGAGCTATTCATGACGAACTTATCCAAGTCACCAAAATCGCCTGCACCGCAGGCGGAGTACCGCGGGCTGCTGCCAGCGATGGCCGGCATTGCGCTCTATATGTTCGTGCTCGCCGGTGTAGTTGGCTTTGGCGCGGTGACGGGACGATTTCCCCGGCTCTTCCTTGTCCTGTGCGTACTTTTTGTCGCGGCGGCGGTGGGGCTGATCCGGTTGTATCGCTGGGGCTGGGCGCTGGCGACCGCGGCCAGCTTTCTGTTGATGAGTTATGGCGTGTGGGCTTACATCCACACGCGCATGGCGGCTGCGCTGGTGATGTCGTTTCTGAATCTGATTTTCTTCTTGTATCTGGTGCGGCCCGAGGTGCGTGACCGGCTGCGTTGAGGCCGGCACGGCCATTCGTCTGCGCGATGCGGCTTCGCTACAATGGATGAAGGTATTCCGCGTGGCCGATCTTCAGGCGTTCCCTTCCATTTCGATTCCGTCCGCACCGGTCCTTTCCGCTCCAACGACGGATCTGGTGCAGATCGATACTGCGCCGCGTCAGCGCGGGCCGAAGCCCGCATGGCTGAAGGCAAAGGCGCCGGTGGGCGAGAACTACCATGGGCTGAAGCAACTGGCCCGCTCGCTGAATCTGCACACGGTGTGCGAGAGCGCGCAGTGTCCGAATATCGGCGAGTGCTGGGAGCACAAGACTGCCACCTTCATGATGTTGGGCAACCTGTGCACGCGCCGCTGCGGCTTCTGCGCCGTGCCCAAGGGACGTCCGGAGGCGATTGATTTCGACGAGCCGCGGCGTGTGGCGGAGGCGATTGCGACGCTGGGGCTGAAGCATGCCGTGGTGACGAGCGTAAATCGCGATGACGATGTGGTCGGCGGCGCGCGTGCTTTCGCCATGCTGATCGACGAGGTGCGCAGGCAGGCGCCGGGCTGCCAGATCGAAGTGCTAGTGCCGGATTTTCAAGGGCGCGAAGAGGCGATTCGTCTGGTAGTGGATGCGCGGCCTGAGGTGCTGAATCACAATACGGAGACGGTGCCGCGGCTCTATCGCGCGGTGCGCTCCGGCTCGCGCTATGAACGTTCGCTGCAACTGCTGGAAACGGCGAAGCGGCTGGATCCCGCAATCATCACCAAGAGCGGCGTGATGGCTGGCCTCGGCGAAGAGATGGATGAGCTGCTTGCTGTCTTCCGCGATCTAGCGGCGGCGGGTGTGGACATCCTGACGGTCGGACAGTACCTGCGTCCCTCGAAGGACCATCTGCCGATGGCGCGCTACTACACGCCGGATGAGTTCGCGGAGATGAAGACGGCCGCGATCGAGATGGGCTTCCGGCATGTGGAGTCGGGCCCGCTGGTGCGCTCGAGCTACCACGCCCATGAGCAGGCGGCGTCGACCGGCCTGACGGTTCTGGCGCAGCCGTAAAGTTTCGGACTTAGAGTTTCCTCTCCTCACTGGCGCTTTTGCCAATCCGGCAGATCAGCCACTACTATCGGACGCGTTCTTTTTAGAGGGACCTGTCCATGCCCAATCCTTTGCCTCTGCTTCGTTCTTTCGCTTTCACCTTTGCTGCAAGCGCCGCGCTTGCACTGCCTGGGCTTGCACAGGCGCCGCATCCGCTGACTCCCGCCGACCGGCAGCGCATCGACGAGATCGTGCACAAGATGACGCTGGCGGAGAAGCTGGATTACATCGGCGGCGAGGGTATGACGATTCGCGCCGTGCCGTCCGTCGGCGTGCGTGCACTCCAGACGTCGGATGGGCCGGTGGGCGTGCGGCTGGACTCCGGCTTTCCCTCGACGACGTATGCGGGTGGCATCGGGCTGGCGGCGAGCTGGGACCGCGAGCTCGCAAAACGCGTGGGTGCAGGGATTGGGCGGGATGCGCGGGCACGCGGGATCAACTTCATGCTCGGGCCCGGAGTGAACATCTATCGTTCGCCGCGCAACGGCCGCAACTTCGAATACTTCGGCGAAGACCCCTTCCTTACCTCGAATATCGCCGTCGGCTACATCACCGGCATGCAGGAGCAGGGCGTCAGCTCGACGATCAAGCACTACGTGGGTAACAACTCCGAGTTCCTGCGTCACGACTCCGATTCGATTATTGACGCGCGCGCTATGCATGAGATCTATCTGCCGAGCTTCGAGGCGGCGGTGAAGAAGGCGCATGTCGGCGCTGTGATGGATTCGTACAACTTCGTGAATGGTGTGCACTCCACGCAGAATCCGCACATCAACCTCGACATCATGCGCAAGGAGTTCGGCTTTGAGGGCACGATCATGTCTGACTGGGACGCGACCTACGATGGCGTCGCAGCGGCGAATGGTGGCCTCGATCTCGAGATGCCGCACGGCAAATTCATGAACCGCGCGACTCTCGAACCGGCGATCAAGGCGGGCAAGGTATCGGAGGCGACGATTGACGACAAGGTGCGGCACATCCTTTCGACGGCGATGATGTTCGGCTGGCTGGATCGCGATCAGACGGATACATCGATCTCGTATGTGGACCGCCGCAACGATGAAACGGCGCTGGACTCGGCGCGGGAGTCCGCGGTTCTGCTGAAGAACGAAGGCGATCTGTTGCCGCTGAACAAATCCCAGATCAAGAGCATTCTGGTGGTTGGGCCGGATGCATATCCGGGGGCACCGGTCGCCGGCGGCAGCGCGGGGGTTCGACCCTTCCACACGGTCAGCCCGCTGGAGGGACTCACGGATGCTCTGGGCAGCACGGCGACGGTGTACTACGACCGCGGCCTGCCTACGACCTCGGAGTTGGCGCACGCGACGAACTTCACCACGGAGTCGACGGGCGGCAAGCCGGGCCTGACGATGGAGGTCTATGCGAACGAGAAACTCTCCGGTCAGCCGAAGCTGAGATCCACGGTGGAACACCTCAACGTCGCCGGCGCCAGCTGGGACTCCATAAGCGACAACCCGGATGTTCTGCAGGCACTGGTTGCTGCCGGGGACACGCATTTGTCGCGCCGCTTCACCGGATACTTCACCGCCCCCGCTGCGGGGAAGTACATCGTTGCGCTTGAGGGTGCGGGTGAGGGTACGGGCAGCCGCGTGTATCTGGACGGCAAGCAGATCATCGACAACTGGGAGATCGTGCGCGCCTTCCAGCCGCACCTCACTCTGGAGTTGACCGCCGGTCCGCACAAGATCGTTGCCGAGGACTGGCAGACGTTTGTGATTGGTGGCCGGCTGCGGCTGGGCATCGTTGACGAGACGAAGATCGTGAACGAACGGGCGAAGGAACTCGCCGCCAAGGCCGATGTGGTTGTGCTGGCGGCGGGATTTTCAGCCACGAGTGAGAGTGAAGGGGGAGACCGCACCTTCGCTTTGCCTTATGGCCAGGATGAGCTGATCCGGGCGATGGCGGACGCGAACAAGAAAGTGATCGTTGCGGTTACATCCGGCGGCAATGTGGATTCGAATGTATGGCTGGACCGCGTCCCGGCGCTGCTGGAGACCTGGTATGGAGGGCAGGATGGCGGGCGGGCGCTGGCTGAGATCCTGCTGGGCGAAGTGAACCCGGGCGGGCATCTGCCGGCTACCTTCGAGCGGCATGCGGAGGACAATCCCACCTTTGCGAACTACTATCCGGAGCCGGGGACGAAACGCGTGGTCTACAAGGAGGGCATCTTTGTGGGCTATCGCGGCTATGAGCACAATCACGTCAAGCCGCTCTTTCCGTTTGGCTACGGGCTCTCATACACGACGTTCAAGTTCGCCAACCTGGCGGTGAGCCCGGAGTCGGCTGGCGCAAATCCACAGGCGAACGTCACCTTCGATGTGACGAATACCGGGTCGCGCAAGGGCGCAGAGGTGGCGCAGGTGTACGTTTCGGATGACCATGCGAAGGTGGAGCGGCCGGAGCGGGAGCTCAAGGGCTTTGAGCGCGTGGAACTCGCGCCGGGAGAGACGAAGCATGTGTCGGTGACGCTGGATGCGCGGGCCTTCGCTTACTGGAATACGAGCACAAGCAAGTGGACGATCGATCCGGGCAAATTCACGGTGCACGTAGGCGATTCGGTAGAGGACACGCCGCTGAGCGGCAGCGTGGAGCTTACGAGCGAGGCGGCGAACTCGACGTTCTAACCAACCTTCTTGTTTAGCAAAAGAGAACCCCGCTCCGAGAAGCGGGGTTCTGTGGTTAGCGGCCTGAGATTTACTGCATCAGGTCGATCAGGTTGGCGATGAAGTAGGTGACCGGGTCATAGACCACAACGTAACCGTCGTAGTAGCCCATCTGGTAGCCCGGCGGAGGCGGCGCCAGATAGCCGTAGACATCGGGCGGCAAGGGCTGCAGATAGCCGATATCGGCGTAGGGGTAGTAGCCGCCGACGGTGAAGACCGGGCGGCGTGCGCGGTTGATGGCGCGCATCCGGGCTGCGTAGTAGCCGCGCAGGCGGTCGCGATCCGTCGGCCGCCAGGAATAGGAGGGCCGGCGCGCCGGTGGACGGCCCCACTGCGGCGGGCGGCCGTGTACGGGCTGGTTCGCGGGAGGTCGATTCGACGGCGGCCTTGTTCCGGGCTTACCGGGTTGGGGCTGCGGCTTGCCGGGCTGTGCCTGTACTGGGCGCGTGTGCGCGGGGCGCGCCGGCTGTGCCTGTGCTGGCCGCGTCTGCGCGGGTGCCGGGCGCGTGTGAGTTGGCGCAGGGCGTGCCGGCTGGGGACGTGCCGCAGGCTGCTGGGGACGTCCGGCGTTGGCTCCTCCGGGTTTTGCTGCCGGTGCAGGACGATTGCCGGGTTGCGGTTTAGCGCCCTGGTCCGGCCGGGCTTGCCGGTTGTCCTGCGGCTGCGGACGATCCTGGGCGTGCGACGCGGGTGGCAGCGTCCAGATGAGACAACTGGCGAGACAGCAGAAGGTTAGCCTAGACAACAGCCAGAAAGATCGTGTCTCCATTGCTATGGTTTCCCTTTCAGGTGCTGGAAGAACGTCGCAAGGGTAGGCGCTTCCAGGGGAGAAGGCAAAGCCCTGCGTCGATCTGCCTGCGTTGGATGCAGTATCTTGGCGGACGTGCATTGGCGGACAGGCATTGCCCCCGGGTAAACCGCATTCGCTCCTGGCCGCGGGCTGCGCTGAGAGGGAAATCCGCTTTAGAATCTAGCTTTGCCACCAGGAGGGAAGAGAGACCATGGCAGTTTCGACGATGGCCAGCATTCCGGCGCTGAAGACGGTACACCAGCAACTGAAGGCGCGCATGGACAAGGCCGTGAACGACTTCCGGCAGAATCTGGCCTCCACGCGGACGGGGCGCGCGAATATCCAGATGCTGGACCATGTGCGCGTCTCCTACTACGGGTCGGAGATGCCGCTGAACCAGGTGGCGCAGCTTTCCATTCCGGATGCGCAGACGATCGTGATCGCACCCTTTGATCCGTCGGTGATTGCGGAGATCGAGAAGGGATTGCGAACGGCGGACTCAAGTTTCAATCCGCAGAACGACGGCAAGCTGGTGCGGCTGAAGATTCCGGCGATGACCGAGGAGCGGCGCAGGGATGTGGTGAAGCAGTTGAACCGCATCCTCGAGGAGCATCGCACCGGCGTCCGCAATGTGCGGCGCGACGGCAACGAGGCGATCAAGAAGGCGGCGAAAGAGAAGCAGATCTCCGAGGACGAGGAGAAGCGTTCGCTGGATGAGATCCAGAAGCTGACCGATGAAGAGATTCGGCGGATGGAAGAGCTTTCCCGGAATAAAGAAAAAGAAGTGATGCAGGTCTGAAGGCCTTCGGCCCGATCTTGCTGGGATTGTTCCAGTGCTTATGGCTGAGGGTCTGCTGACGCGGAGAGACTCGAGCCCTCGTTACTTTGGAACATCCTCATCGTTTGGCATGAACCATGGTTCCCGCTTTTTGGGAAAGAGGGTTTCGTGGCGGGCTACGAGCACGCTGAATACCCGACCGGCCATGAGGATCGCGTTGTCTATCTCGACATCCAGATCGCGGTCGCTCGTGGTTTCGCCGCTGGCCCGAGGCGCCCATTTGGCGGTGCGGACGGCCAGGATCAGACAACTGGCAATGAGCATCGATGGCCCCATCTTTGGCCAATCCGGCGATTGGATGAACCCACCGATTTCGCGTTCGTTTGACATGGGTTCAGCTTAAGACTGGC
>DASXGY010000224.1:0-12872 GCA_036488835.1 Acidobacteriaceae bacterium | reverse complement strand
GTGGCGGTGTATGACCTGGACCGCAACAACATCAAGACGCCGAACCCGGCGAATCCGTCGCAACTGATTCTGGCGGGCGAGCAGCGGACGCTGGGAGCGAGCCTGTCGTTCCAGGGCAGCGTGACCGAGCGCTGGATGGTGTACGGCGGCTATGCGTACCAGGATGCGGTGGTCACGAAGTCGACTGCCAGCTTCAACGGCGTGCCTTTCCAGGGCAAGCGGCCTTACGATATTCCGCTGCACAGCGGGAGCATCTGGTCCACCTATCGCTTTGCAAATGGATGGGGCGCGGGCGGCGGCGTGTACTTCAACACGGACAGCTTTGCCTACACGGATAACCTGGTCGAATTGCCGGGCTACACGCGGCTGGACGGAACGGTCTTCTATCACCGGCAGCACATGGAACTCGACGCGCACCTGTCGAACCTGACCAACACGCGCTACTACGATTCGTCGCACTCGGACCTGGAGCTGTTCCCGGGGGCTCCGATCAGCGGAGCGATGACCGTGCGGTATCGTTTTTAGCGCGCCGGCTGGCTGGAGCCCGTTTGCTCGTCGCCTATTTGCGTTGCTTGAGCCCAAAGGAGTTCCGATTTCTCCAAGCCAACCGGAGAGCGGCACGTCTATCCTTTCAGTGTGGTCCAGAGCACTTCACTGTTCCCGTGTACAGCCAAGTTCCGCGCTGTGTGGCTTTTCTTGACGGAAAAGCCACACGCGGACAACGAATGCTTGCATGCACCTGCAGTGAAATGGTCTAAAGCGGAGGCTGGTGGATGGCGGAGTGGGGCGAGTCAGGAACGGCAGTGGATCCGGAGCTGACGTCTCCGGCGGAGCAGCCGCTCGCACCCTCCGGCCGCGCAGGCGCTTCGCCGTACGAGACGCATGTGCTCGCGGGGCTGTCGCATCCTCACCATCGGCGGCGTCGGGCGGCAGCGGCTTTCATTTTCGTCACGATTACGCTGGACATGCTGGCGATGGGGATGATCGCTCCGGTACTGCCGCAGCTGATCACCAGCTTCATGGGCGGCAACACGGCAAGCGGCGCGGAGATGTTCGGCATCTTCGGGACGGTGTGGGCGGTGATGCAGTTCGGGTTTTCGCCGCTGCTGGGGTCGCTGTCGGACCGCTTCGGGCGGCGACCGGTGGTGCTGCTGTCGAACTTCGGACTGGGCATTGACTACCTGGTGATGGCGCTGGCTCCGACGCTGGGCTGGCTCTTCGTGGGGCGCGTGGTGTCAGGCATTACGTCGGCGAGTATTCCAACGGCAATGGCGTATATCGCGGACGTGACCGATCCGAAGAAGCGCGCCGAGGCCTTCGGGATGGTGAGCGCGGCCTTCGGTCTGGGCTTTGTGCTGGGCCCGGCGCTGGGCGGCGTGCTGGGCAACGTGAGCCCGCGGCTGCCTTTCTGGGTGGCGGGCGGCCTAAGTCTGCTGAACGCGATGTATGGATTGTTTGTACTGCCGGAGTCGCTGCCGCGCCAGCACCGCGGGATCTTCTCGTGGAAGCAGGCGAATCCGGTGGGCTCGCTGACCCTGCTGCGGCGGCATCGCGAGCTCTTCGGCATGGGCTGTGTGCTGCTGCTGAGCTACCTGACGCAGCAGTCGCTGGTGAACACCTGGGTGCTGTACACCGATTACCGCTACCAGTGGAGCGCGCGCACGGTGGGGTTGTCGCTGGCGCTGGTGGGGGTGGGATCGGTGATTGTGGGGGCGCTGCTGGTGCGGCCGCTGGTGAAGTGGCTGGGGCAGCGAAGCACCCTGCTGTGGGGACTGGGGATCGGCTGGGTGGGGTTTGCCATCTTTGGGCTGGCGCCGACCGGATGGCTGTTCCTGCTGGGGATTCCGCTGATGAACCTGTGGGGACTGGCCGGGCCCACGGCGCAGGGGCTGATGAGTGTGCACGTGAATCCGCAGGAGCAGGGGCAACTGCAGGGGGCAGTGCAGTGCATCCGCGGGCTGACGGCGCTAATTGGACCGGGGCTGTTCACGTTCGTGTTTGCCGCGGCAATCAAGCCGGGACGGATTCACCTGCCGGGAGCGCCGTTTCTACTGGCGGCAGCGATTCTGCTGAGTGCGCTGCCGGTGGCGGTGATGGTGACGCGGAAAGAGGCTTGACGAGGCGCTGCTGGAGCCCTGGCCGCGCGGGCTGAGGCCGGGCTCCAAGCAGCTCACGCAATTAGGAGTTTTGCGCCGCAACGCGAACGGCAGACAGGTTGCTGGCCTGCTTTTCTGGCAGCGTCCTGCGCAGCCTGTAGAAGGTACATAGGTGCAGGAAGAGAAACGCCGGGACCAGGAAGCATGGGATCAGGATCCAGGGGAGCATAGCCATCCCTGCTGAGTTTGCGGGTCCATGAAAGATCTGGATCGGCCCCGGTGAGGAGGTGGCGCCCAGGAAGACGGCGGTTACCAGATCCGCGACTCCGAGCACATTCCACAGCAAGAGCGGACCTCTGGGAATGGTGGCTTGTTTGCGCGTCAGCCGGAGTAGCAGGAGCATAGCGAGCAGCCCCACGGCAACATCACCCCACCCGGCAATCGGCGCAAAGGGAGCAGGGAGGCGCCTGGCTGCGTAGAGCACCACGAAGCTGACGCCGATCACGCGCAGACTCTGCACGGCGACCAGACCGAATAGCGGCGTTCGCCCAATCAGGTCGCGTACTCGCGCGTTGCCCAATGTCAGCAGGCTGAGCACGACGACGGGAACCACCACGGCGAGTCCGATGCCGGCCGTACCAATCCCCTGCTGGACGGAGAAGGCGCCGGTGGCGCCTGCCGCCAGCACCAGACCGAACCAGCCGGCCAGCGCCGCTGCGATCCAGCCGCGTTGCCGGGCAGTAGTTGACAGGATCGATGAGAGGAAAAAGACAACGATCGCGCAGCTGGCAGTCAGCTCCGCGGTAGACAGTAGATCGAACATGCTCACCTCCGTGTATCTACACGTAATGGCCCGAAATACATCCGTATGCCACTTCCACCGGCTATGCCGGAAGCTGCGGCAGCCGAAACTTCTTCAACACCTTGCCGACGCTGGCTTCCGCCGCTGCCCAGCGCGGCATGCACTTGTGCAGCATCGCGTTGCCGGCCTTGGTCAGCGCCGCCTTGCGGACGCGGCCGTCCTTCGCGCCCACCCACTCCACCAGTCCGCTGCGTGCCATCACGGTCAGGTTGCGGGTCAGCGTGGTTCGCTCCACGCCCAGCAGATTTGCCAGGCGGGTCATGGGCAGAGGGCCGGCCTGGGCCAGCACCGACAGGATCGTGAATTGCGTGCCACGCAGTCCGGAGCCACGAAACTGCGCTTCATAGTGCGCGGTGACGGCTCGGGTAGCGCGGCGCAGCGCGGAGCAGGTGCAATGGCGCGTGCGCTCGAGGAGGAACTGAAAATCCGCCATACCGTGTATATACACCTTTATGGGCAATTTGGCCAATCGGTTATGGCCAATCGGTGGCTTCGCGAAGATGTGCGATGCTGTCTTCCAGGTCCGCCTGCCTGTTCTCTTCGGAGGAGCTCCGCCGCAGGGGATTATGTAACCGTATGAGTATCTTTTTGTGATCCAGTCAATCTCCCCACCCTTTTACGTCGTCACCGGTGGTCCCGGCAGCGGCAAGACTACGCTGCTTGCCGAGCTCGCGCGCCGCGGCCACATCTGCGTGCCCGAGGATGCCCGCGCCATCATCCAGGAGCAGGTTGCGAGCGGCGGCAGCGCGGTGCCCTGGGCCGACGCGCCGCGCTTTGCCGAGCTTCTGATGCAGCGCTCGATCCTTACCTGGGAGCAACAAGCCGCGAAGCACTCTGCGGGGCCGATCTACTTCGATCGTGGCGTTGGCGATGCCTTTACCTGCGCCGATCTCATCGGCTGCACCCTTCCCGCCGATCTATGTGAGCAGGCGAGGGCCTGCCGCTACCGCGATCCGGTCTTCCTTGCGCCGTGGTGGCCGGAGATTTACTCAACCGACATGGAGCGGCGCCAGACGGCGGAGGAGGCCGAGCGCACGGAACAGGCCGTGGTGAAGAGCTACACGGGGCTGGGCTACCGCATCGTCAAGCTGCCGCTGGCGAGTCCGGCGGAGCGAGCGGAGTTCATCCTCCGCCACTCGGCCCAGCCCTAGGCGGTCTTTTTCCTTGTTGGTTTGGTGTGCGTTGGTTTCGTTTGGGCGAGACGCCACGCCATTTCGAGCGCATAGGTCAGCACCTGCGGTTTTGCCTTGGCTAGCCGAACCATCGTCGCTCCCTGCCGTCCCCATGCGCCGGCGGCGGGCTGAAAGGTCTCCGGCATTGCCTCGAGCAGCTTCTTCTGCTCATCCGGCGGCAGCTTCACCATGCCCCATGCGGTTTCCGGATAGCCGAGCGTCGCGAAGATCCGGTTTGCGACGCGGAAGTCGGGATGGTGCATGTGCTCGCTCTCGATCGCGCCGGGCAGCGCCAGCGCAGTGCGGCGAAACGCGTCTGTGGTCATACAGCCGCCTGGGTCGCGCCGGAGGCCATTCCGATCTCCGCAGCCGACATGTCCTTGATGTGTGTCGCGATCCACCATTTGTAACCGAAGGGATCCAGAATGCCACTCATCCGGTCGCCGTAGGGCTGATCCGCCG
Source organism: Acidobacteriaceae bacterium (assembly GCA_036488835.1). Classification (GTDB taxonomy): domain Bacteria; phylum Acidobacteriota; class Terriglobia; order Terriglobales; family Acidobacteriaceae; genus KBS-83. Next base: position 8,280 of record DASXGY010000224.1, on the reverse strand, counting down.
GCTCGCGCAGGCTCTTCCCGCCAGCCGCTATCGCCTTGGCATACACCGCGTCACAATCCTCGGTATAGAGCATCAGCGTGACGGGCGATCCGCCGTAGTGTTTCGTACCGTATGCATCCATCTTTGGCGCCTCGTCGGCCATCATGATGCGGCTGTCGCCGATCTGCATCTCGGCGTGGTGCACCTGGCCGTTCTCACCCGCGAAGCGATACACCTCACGCGCGCCGAAGGCCTTGGTGTAAAACTCCATGGCCTTCGCGCATTCGGAGAACATCATGTACGGCTGCACGCTGTGGCAGCCCTCGGGAATCGGATTCACTCGTGCCATCGCAACTCTCCTTTCGCAAACGATTCTGCTCCGGGCCGAAGCGCCATGTCTTGTAAAAACCGGAAGCGGACTCTCTTCCACTGCTGCGGGCTGATTGAGGCTGTGAGAACACTCACGACAGGACGCTAGCCGCCTCATCGCGTAGTTGACTGTCCAGGCGCTTACGTATAGGATGGCTCCGTGCCCAGGCCGAGGAGCGACGAGAAGAGGAGCGCGATTCTGGAGGCGGCGACGCGCATCATCGTTACGCAGGGCCTGAGTGCGCCGACGGCAGGGATTGCCAAAGAAGCTGGTGTCGCCAATGGATCGCTCTTCACCTACTTCGAGACCAAAACGGACCTTTTTAACGCACTGTACCTTGAGCTCAAAACCGAGATGGCATCGGCTACTTTGAAAAACCCTCCGGCGAGTGTGGAACTGCATGAGCAGTTCTTCCAAGCCTGGCGGAACTGGATGAACTGGGCGTTGTCCAACCCCCAGAAGCGCAGAGCGCTGGCACAACTTGATGTATCCGACGAGATCACCACAGAGACCCGTGCGGCGGGGCACAAGGCCATGGCACCTGTCGCCGAATTGTTGGAACGTGGTCGCGCGAATGGACCTATGCAGAAAGCCCCAATGGGCTTAGTTGTTGCGCTCATGAATTCCGTGGCGGAGGCAACAATGGATTTCATGACTCAAGATCCGGCCAATGCAAAGAAGCACAGCAAAGTGGGGTTCGATGCTTTATGGCGAATGTTGAGTTGATTTTTTTTGGCGTTTATAACGACTGACTAGACAGACAACAAAGGAGTTTTCGAAGATGCGAAGTACCTCTTGCAATCCAGCAGAGCCTAAGGCGTACATCATCACCGGCCCGACCTCGGGCATTGGACGTGCGACCGCATTTGAGATAGCCGAGCATGGCACCGTTGTCCTGGTCGGACGCGATGGTGAAAAGCTCAGCGGGTTGCAGAAAGCTCTCGAACAAAAGGGCGGGCGCGCCGTGCCGGTCGTGTGCGACTTGTCGGATCTTGCGAGTGTGCGGCGCGCGGTTGCGGAGATCATCGCGCTCGATCTTCCGATCGGGGGCTTGCTCAACAACGCCGGCATCTTCCCGATGCGCGCCACGAAGAACGCGCGGGGCTGGGACAATGCGTTCGCAACGAACCACATCGGACCGTTCGTGCTGACCGAGTCGCTCATCCCGCATCTCCCCGACGGTGCGAACGTTGTCTTCGTCGCCTCCGGCGTGGAAGATCCCAAGCGTAAGCCAGCAAAGATGGCCGGTTTCCGTGGCGCTCGTTACATCTCCGCGGAGGCGAGTGCGCGCGGGGAGTGGGAGCCGGGCGGATCGAAGATGCCGGGCGCAGACGCCTACGCCACGTCGAAGCAATGCACCCTGGCCACGGCGCTGGAGTTTGCTCGCGAGATTCCGCGGTTGCGTTTCAACGCGATTGAACCTGGATTCAGCCCGGAAACCGGTCTCGGGCGGGATGCCCCCGCCTTCCTGCGCTTCCTTTCGAAGTACATCCTCTCGCTGCTCGCTCCTCACCTCAAGTATTGGAGCACCCCGAAGCTCGCCGCGCCGGTGATCACGCAAGTGCTGTTGAATGAGTCTGGCGTGACGGGGGTTTACTACGACGAGAGAGGCCGTCCGATGCTCGGCTCAGTGCTGGTGCGTGATCCAAAGTTCCAGGACCGTGTTGTCGCGGAAACGCGCGCTTTGCTGGCGGCGTTCTGCGCGGCGGCACCTAATCCCGCAGCGGCACATGGTTGAGATGCTCGGTGGCAGCGGCGAGGTAGGCGCTGGGCGTCATGCCCGCGATCTGGCGGAAGTCATGGCTGAGGTGCGCCTGATCGTAGTAGCCGCAGTCGACCGCGAGATCGGCCCAGTTCACCTGCTGCACGCCGCGCAGCCGCGTGAGCGTGTGCTGGAAGCGCCGCACGCGATGAAAGGTCTTGGGCGAGACGCCCACCTGCTCGTGGAAGAGCTGCGCCACCCGGCGCTGGCTCATGCCGATCTTTTCCGTCACTGTCTGCACACGTCCCGGTCCATCGCAGATGTTCAGCTCGCGAGCCATGTAGACGACCGCGGGATGGAGGCGGGCTGTATCGCCGAATGTCGCCCGGGTGTAGGTGCCTGCGCCTGTCTTTGCGGCCACGCTGCGGGCGGCCGCGCTGCAGGCGGTCGCGCCGCAGGCAGCCATGCCGAGCCGTTCTTCCAGGCAGGTTGCGAGCACTTCGAGCATCGCGCGTGGGGTCGGCGCGGCCAGCACGCGCTCGCGCACCCATCCAGCTTGCGCGCCCCACAGCTCTGCCATATCGAAAGAAGCGTCTTCCAGCTCCGAGATCGGCATAGGAAAGAAAGGAAACGCGCCGCCGGGCGCGAACTGGACGCCGACGACCTGCTCCTGCTGGTTGCAATCGATGGTGAAACAGTTGGAGCGAGCGCCGGAAAGGACCGCCGTCCCGTAATATCCCGCACCGCGGTGGTCTTCGTAGATCGCGATCGGCTGGTCGCGCAGGTTCAGGATCATGGCGGCCTGTCCCTGGGGCAACAGGCGTTCCTGCAGGTGCGGGCCCGGCGCGCCCTGCCAGTACCACAGGCACTCCACCAGCCCAGCCAGCGGCAGCTTCGGTCTGAGGCGGCAGCCCGGCATCTGTTCCTCCGCCCTGACAGGATACGCCGGCTCAGGTTACTGAAAAATCATGCAGCCATGATTGCGCCGACAAAGTCGCGGACCAGCGGCGGCAGATCGCCTCGCAGACTTCTGCGTTCGGGCTGGAAGAGAGTCCCGACAAAGAAAGGGTGCGTGGAAAGCTCGCCGCCTCGAACCTCCCCGTCGAGATCATGGGCTGTGGCTCGCAGCGCTCCGGCGAACAGCTCCTGCCGATAGAGAGGATTTGGACCGTAGTTGCAGCGGTATCTTTCAGCAGTTCTCGCCGTACCGTAGCTGCGGCCGATCACGCTGCCGTCAGCAAGCACCAGTTCCATCTCTTTTTCTACCAGCGAACACGAGAGCTGGGAGATGAGCAATACGGAAGCCTCCGGATTGGTTTCGGCATGATCCGCCGCGGCGAGACCTGCGACGTTCCGCGCATATTCAATCAGAGCGTGCTGAAATCCGCCGCAGGTTCCCAGAAACGGTATGCCCTGCTGGCGGGCAAAACGAATGGCATCGAGGGCGCCCTGCGGGTTGGCATACGGGCTCGCCGGGATGCACCAGATTCCCTGATAACTGCGGAGCGTCGTTGCGGCATCTTCGATCTGCGACGTATGCAGCCAATCCCATTGCAGCGTCGCACGATGATGGTCCGCGGCAAGTTGGAGCGCCAGCGGGATGGCCTGGTGGGCGGGAACCGAGGGGTCATAATCCCCGATGAGGGCGACGCGGAGGCTTTGGCTCATGGGCTTCAGTGTAGATGTGACCATCGCAGACGAGTTCCGGTTGGTTTTCTGCAGGTCAATGCTGCTATGCGATACTCACAGGGAATGTATAAGCGGATCCTGCTCAAGCTCTCAGGCGAAGCCCTCGCCGCCGGACGCGGCTTCGGTGTCGATGTGGACACTGTTCACCAGATCAGCATGGAGATCGCCGACATCCGCCAGATGGGTGTCGAAGTCGCTGTGGTGGTGGGAGGCGGCAACTTCTTCCGCGGTGTGGCGGAGCAGGCGCGCCACATGGACCGCGTCTCCGCCGACAACATGGGCATGTTGGGCACAGTCATCAATGCACTGGCGTTCCAGGACGCGCTTGAGAAGTGCGGCGTGCACAGCCGCGTCATGTCCGCGATCGAGATGAACCAGGTGGCCGAGCCCTACATCCGGCGCCGCGCCATCCGCCATCTTGAAAAAGGCCGCGTTGTCATCTTCGCCGCCGGCACCGGCAATCCCTACTTCTCCACCGACACCGCTGCGTCGCTCCGCGCCATGGAGATCAAGGCCGACATCCTGCTCAAAGCCACCAAGGTGGATGGCATCTACAGCGCCGATCCGGTCATCACCAAGGACGCCATCAAGTACGAAGAGATCACTTACCTCGAGGTGTTGCAACTGGGCCTCAAGGTGATGGACATGACCGCCGTGAGCCTGTGCAAGGACAATGCGATGCCCATGATCATCTTCAACATGAACACGCCGGGGAACATCCTGCGCGTCGTCTCCGGGGAGCGCGTCGGTTCGCTGGTGACCGCTTAGAGCAGCTTCCGTTACATATCTGCGTACGGCGTAAGCGGGACATTCTCCTAGCACTGGTTTGCTTTGCGCGCCAGCCCCTCCCGACTGCATCTTCGGTGGAGGATTCCGCTCCCCGGGCGCTCGATTATCATCGAATGAGCAAGGGCCGCGCCTCGCGCGCACTTTGATAGGTCCGCCGCGGAGCCTGTGTGTCGACGACGTTGCCAGGAACTTCTCTCGAAACGACCGCAACCTCCGCTTGGCGGAGGTCGTCAGAGGATGCAGTGGCCACGGCTACCCTTCCCGTGCAATCTCCGCCGACCCGGCGCTCGCGGCTGGATGCGCTGACCGGCATGCGCGCCCTGGCCGCGCTGAACATCGTCTTCTTCCACTTCTCGGATCCGAAGATCTTCGGGCCCTTCGCTCCCGTGGTTGACAACGGATACGTCTCGGTCAGCTTCTTCCTGCTGCTCTCCGGCTTCGTGCTGGCCTACAACTACCGCGAGCGTGCCGACCGCGGCCTGATGCGTGCGCGCACTTTCTGGATGGCCCGGTTCTCGCGCATCTATCCGGTGTTCGTCTTTTCGCTGCTGATGTCGGTGATCGTGCTGGGGCAGGAGTGGCGCATTCGGTCTCACGGCGAATTTGTATGGGGTGTGGGACTGACGCTGCTGCTGGCCCAGGGCTGGTCGCCCACGCTTTGCACGTTCTGGAACGCTCCGGCGTGGACGCTGACCACGGACGTCTTTTTCTACGCGCTCTTTCCCTGGCTGGTAACGGTGCGGCGGCCACAGACGCGCAACCGGATCCTATGGACGATGCTCGGCTTCTGGTGCCTGAGCTTCATCCTGCCGGCGCTCTACATGGTTCTGAACCCGGATGGCGACCCGCACCTGGGCCGCTATTCCAATGGCTGGTGGCTGCGCGCCGTCAAGTTCGGCCCGCTGCAGCATCTGCCATCGTTTCTCTTCGGCATGGCGCTGGCCGGCCTGAACGACCTGATCCCGGAGCGGAGCCATCTGCGCACGGCGCTGGGCGTCACCGCCTTCGCTTCGCTCTATACCATCCTGTGCTTCGGCGGCCACATGCCCTATCTGTTCATGCACGATGGCCTGCTGATGCCGTTCTACGCCATGATTGTGCTCGGGCTCGCGGGGCAGAACTTCCTGGCGCGCCTCTTTGCCATCTATCCGCTCATCGTGATCGGCGAGGCCAGCTACTGTCTCTACATCCTGCACTTCAATCTGTGGAACCTGCTGCACGACGACACGCACCTGCTGGCGCGCGCGGGGCTGCTGCGCTTCGATCCCTGGCTCTCCTATGCGCTGCTGGTGCTGATCTCGATTGCGGTGATGTATCTGGTGGAGCGCCCGGGCCAGCGCTGGATCAAGCGCTGGACGCATCAGCCACAGCGCTTCCAGGAGCCGGTGAGCCCGCCCAGCGTGCCGTGACGAGGTGCGCGCTGAGATTGCAGACTCCGGCGAATCGCAACCTGCGCCGAAGAGCGTCTGCGGAGCGAATGTCTCGTAACAACAAAGAGGCCTGCCCGGATGGGCAGGCCTCTGGTCGTTATGCTGCGTTGGCCTGCTAGTAGACCGGATTTACCTGGATGGCGTGGTCGCCGTGTTTCACGGTGGCGACAGCCGTGGCCTTGGCGACGCCGGGGAAGGGCGAGTTCTGCACAATCTGCGTGGTGCCCGCGTTGGGATCGAAATAGAGCCCCGACACCGAGTTGCCGACGAAGTTCGCCGTGTAGATATAGCGGCCGATCGAAGCTTCGACCGCAATCGCGGCCGGGCCAGGATCGGTTGCGGAGGTGCTGGAGGCACCGGCAAGGGCGCTAGGCATGCCGTTGGTGGCGTTCAACGCGTAGCCGCTCACCGTGCCGTCGAGGTAATTGGATACGTAGATGAATTTTCCGCGCGGGTCTACCGTGATGGCGCTGGGGAGGTTGCCGGTGGCCGTGGTGCTGGTGGACAGGGGGATGATGGCGCCGCCACTGCCCTGAACGGTATAGGAAAGCACCAGGTTCTGCTTGAAATCGGTCACGTAGACGAAGCGGTTGGTGGGATCGGTGGCAATCGCATTCGGCGCTACGCCCGCAGCAATCGGCGAGTTGGCGCCGGGGGTGAGTACGTTGTTGGAATTGATCACGTAACTCGTAATCTGGCCCACGGGGGCGGTTCCGCCGCTGCACGCGCCCACCGCCGGATAGGTCACGGTCGCGCTGCCGGTTGCACCGCGATTCTGCGTGGCCACGGTATCGATCAGCGTCGTAAGTTGTCCGGCTGGATCGTTGACCACATAGACCGCGCCGCCCGCGGCATTGGTGGCACTGCCGAGCACGGTCACGGCCACCGGGTTGTTGCAGGTGGCATACGAGGCCTCGGTTCCCAGACTGCCGTCCGCGTTGATGGGGAACTGGACTAGCGCCCCGATGCCGGGTGTGGTCGGGCTATACGGGGTGCTGTTGGGAGCCAGGCCGTAGGCCTCCACCACATAGAGGGTCTTGCCGTCCGGGCTGATCGTCATGCCGTTCGGGTTGGTGCCGGACTTGATGTTGTAGGTATTCTGCGCGAAGAGCTTGCCGTCCGAGCCCACGATGTATTCGATCACCGTGTTGTCGTCGTGATTGAGCGCGTAGACCTCCTGGTCGTTCGGCGTGGTGATGAGGGCGATCGGATTCCGTCCGGCGGGGAAGGGCGAGCCGAGGATCTGCGTCAGTGCGCCCGATTCGCCGTCGGCCGCGAAGCCGTAGACCACTCCCGGGTTGGCGTTCGCCGAGGCTACGTAGACGAAGTCGATGGTGTTGCTCTGCCCGCAGGCGGTAATACCGAGCACCAGGGCGGCGGAGACTGCTGACGCCAGAGCAAGCTGGCCAAGTTGACTGAACTTCATTCTGTTCCTTCGTCCTTCATCTCGAATCCCTGAACTTCTTTGGAGTCCTGGGATCCCGGTCATTTCCTATCGCCGGCCGCGCCGTCTGGCAATGCAGTGGGTGCGCGGCGGCGCGATTCCTCAAGTGTGCAGGGAGTTCTGGCTTATTGTAACCATCCGCCAGCGCTCCCCGCCGAAGTCGATCTAGAAGGTGCTGCCAGTCGTCGCACACCAGGTCGGCGATCCGGGAGGGGCCGGCATGGCCTTGGCCAGCGTGTCCAACCCACCTGTCTGCTGGTTGATCTTCTTACCCGTGATGGTGCTGTCATTGAAGTTCACCGCGTACACGTACTGGTTCGACGGGTCTTCTACGAGGCAGCGCGTGCCCGATCCCGCCGTCTCGCCGTTGGCGCCGCCGGTGTTCGCGTCAAAGAGCTGGCCATTGGCTTGAATGTTGTATGCCGTGATGACGTTCCCGCCTGCGCCGGGATTGGTGTTGATGCCAGAGTTGGCCACCCACAGGAACGGATGCGTGGTCTCCTTGAGTATGCGCGAGGGGAGGACGGGAGACTGGCTCTGCGCATTGTTGGCGCGGGCGCCGCTGGGAACCGCGGCCAGCGTGCCGCCTGTGCCCACCGTGTAGGGGAGGATAAACCCGGTCGAACCGGCGGGACCTGCATCGAGCGCATAGATGTAGGCGCCTGCAGCGTACACATAGGTCAGTTGCGTGGCACCGGTGGGTGTCGGCGTGTTCTGGGTCAGGGTGAGCTGGCCATTGGTCGCGCTCTGGTTGTAGATGAAGATGGCCTGCGCCGGATCCTCAGGAGTTGCTCCGGTCGCCGGTCCCTGCTCGGCGATATAGGCAAAGCCGCCGTTCACGGTCATCCAGGTCGGGTTGGTGCCCACCGGGAAGTAG
>DASXGY010000180.1:0-4265 GCA_036488835.1 Acidobacteriaceae bacterium | reverse complement strand
CGGCGCGGCGCGGCGATGGCACGGACGCTGCTGCTCGATTTCGCCTGCGCACAGTGGAAGGTCGAGCGAGCTACTGTTGAGATGCGAGACGGCGACGTCGTTCACGCGGCTAGCAAACGCTCATGCGGTTACGCCGAGCTTGCCAGAAGCGCCGCATCCGCGAGTCTGTTTGAGCAGGCCATTCCGTCAGATATCGCGCTTACGCAGGTGAAGGAATGGAAGGTGCTGGGCACATCCGTTGCCAGGCCAACCGGGCATGACATCGTAACTGGAGCACATCATTATCCATCGGATATTGCGCGGCCGGGAATGCTCTACGGAAAGATCCTCCGCCCGCCGTCGTACAACGCGAGGCTGATCTCTATCGACCTTGCTCCGGCGAAGGCGATGCCGGATGTGATCGTCGTCCGGGACGATCTCTTCGTTGGCGTAGCTGCTGCGAACAGTTTCCGCGCGGAACGCGCACTCGCCGCGATCGCCAGCACCGCGAAATGGAAGTCTGGGCCGCAGCCCCCGGGTGCACAGCCATCGAGCCCACCGCCATCCAGTAAGGACCTCTTCGAGTACCTGAAGCACAATGCCGAAGGCGGCATACCAGAGGATCCCTTTGCGAGCGAGCTCGCCGGAGCCAAGGTTCTGCGCCGGAGTTACAACGTTTCTTACATCCAGCACGCGCCGCTGGAGCCGCGGGCAGCGGTTGCAGAGTGGAAGGATGGGCGACTGACCGTCTGGACCGGCTCGCAAAATCCATTCGGGATTCGCACCGAGCTGGCGCGCGCCTTTCACATGTCCGAAGATCAGGTGCGCGTGGTCATACCCGATTTCGGTGCGGCTTTCGGCGGCAAACATACCGGCGAATGTGCGGTGGAAGCTGCGCGCCTCGCCCACTCTGCGGGCAGGCCGGTTTCCTTGCGCTGGACCCGGGAGGAGGAGTTCACCTGGGCCTATTTCCGGCCGGCGGGTGTGATTGAGGCGGAGGCCAGCCTGGATGCACAAGGCAAAATCGCCACCTGGCACTTCATCAACATTAACTCCGGACCCAACGCGGTGGACACCCCCTACGCGATCGGCAAAACAGACTGCCGCTTTGTCGGCTCGCGGCCCCCATTACGCCATGGCTCCTACCGCGGGCTCGCCGCCACAGCGAACAATTTTGGACGCGAGGTCTTCATGGACGAGCTTGCCGCCGCGGTGGGCGCGGATCCGCTTGAGTTCCGGCGCGCTCACCTGCAAAATCCGCGCTTGCTCGCAGTGTTGGAGACCGCGGCCAGCCAATTTCACTGGCCGGAACGCGCCAGCAAAAGGGAGGCCACCACCGCCGTTGGGCTGGCCTGTGGGACGGAGAAAGGCTCCTACGTAGCGGCTTGCGTGGAAGTTGACCTGAACCGCGGGCACCACACGCTCAAGGTGCGACGTGTTTGCCAAGCGTTCGAGTGCGGCGCTATTGTGAACCCCGCGAATCTGCTGGCTCAGGTACAGGGCGCCATCATCATGGGTCTGGGCGCGGCCTTGCGGGAAGAGATCCAGTTCGAAGATGGCAAACTCCTCAACGCCTCCTTCGGCGATTATCGAGTGCCGCGGCTAGACGACTTGCCCGAGCTGGACATTCATCTGGTGAACCGCCCGGATCTACCCTCCGCGGGCGCCGGCGAAACACCGATCATCGCCATCGCTCCCGCGATCGCAAATGCCGTCTTTCGCGCTACCGGGGCGAGCGTGCAGGGCATGCCGGTCCGCGTTTGAACTTTGAACCAGGGGCTGGTACGTTCGTGCTCTTCGTGGAGAAAACGGCAAAATCTGCGGTCTCTTTCACCGAGGAGAAGACCCGGCGTACAATCAGCGCTTTCGAGCTTGTTTTTTTACCGCGATGCGTGCGGGGAAGCACATTGGGGAGGAAGCGATGCAAAGGATACTACGCACGACGGCGTTGGCGGTATTGGGCACGGCCTGCCTGCTGGCCACCAGCAGTTGCGCCAAACACAGCTATTCCGACCAGTACTACCTGGTTGCCACCAATATCAAACTGCCTTATTGGCAGACCGCAAATAACGGTCTGATGAAGGCGGCCAATCAGTACGGTGTGAAGGCCGAGATGCGCGGCACCGACACCTTCGATCCACAGGGCGAGGTGCAGGAGTTTGAAACCGTGATCGCGCGCAAACCGGCGGGCATTCTGGTCTCCGTCGCGGACCCGGCTCTGATGCAGCCGGAGATCGACAAGGCCATCGCCGCGAACATCCCGGTGTTAACCATCGACTCCGACTCACCCAACAGCCACCGGCTTTACTTCATCGGCACCAATAACCTGGCGGCGGGTCGTCTGGGCGGACAGCGCGTGGTGGAGAAGCTGCACGGCAAGGGCAACGTGGTGTTCTTCACCATGCCCGGCCAGCCCAACCTGGATGAGCGCCTGAAGGGCTACACGGATGCCTTCTCCCGCAGCCCGGGAATCAGCGTCGTGAACATCGTCAACATCAAGGGTGACTCCGGCAATGCCTTTGACAACACGCAGTCAATGCTCGGCAAGACGGGCAAGGATAGGGTCGACGCCTTCGTCTGTCTGGAGGCCTCGGCCGGCAAAGACGTGGCTGAAGCACTGAAACGCGCGAATGCCAAGGACCGCGAACTGGTGGCAATGGACGTGGACGAAGCTACGCTGAACCTGGTGAAGGAGGGCGTGATCGACGCCACCGTGGGCCAGAAGCCCTTCACCATGGCGTATTACGGCCTGAAGCAGGTAGTGGAGCTGCATGAGAATCCGCTGAAGCCGCTCGACAAGGACTACGAGACCGACTCTTTCTCGCCCGTGCCGGCATTCGTCGATACGGGCACCACGCTGGTGGACAAGAACAATGTCGATCTCTTCCTGCATGCACGGCAGGAGGCCGCACAATAAGGGCAAATCGTTCTCGCAATGCGCGAGAGACCTGCCCCCGCGGCAGGTCTCTTCGTTTTCCAGTGATTCAGTAGCTTAATCCGGTTCCTTCACGTAGAAACCATCGGGTGCATCGACGATCGTGTCCTTCTGCTTGCTCTCCAGCTTGAGCGAGTGGAAACCGGGACGCGTGCCCTGCTTGTCCGGATTGAATGTCAGCTCCGACTGATGCGCCAGGTCATTCTCGATCATGGCGTAGATGGCGGCGGCATTGTCTTTTTTCGTGAGCTCGAAGACGCGCCCGCCAGTCGGCGTCGCGATATCCGCCAGAACGCGCTTTCCGTCTCCCTTCACGCTCTGCTGCGGCCGGCGCTGCCCACCGCTGGGATATCCCCCGCCCGGATAGCCGCCCCCGGGATACCCACCCGGATAACCTCCTGGATAACCTCCTGGATAGCCACCTCCGGGATAGCCTCCGCCAGGGTAACCGCCACCGGGATAGCCACCTCCCGGATAGCCCATGCCGCGGCGGTTGGGATCGCGCTCCTGGTCCATTTTCTTTTGTTCCTTGTCTATCTCACCCTTCACATAGACGGCGTAGACGATCGTGCCAGTCCTTTGCGCCGTGTCGATGGCGGTGCGCAGCGACTCCTTGCTGCCTTGGTCGATGCCGTTGGAGAAGATCACCAGCACCTTGCGGCCGCTCTGCTTGCCGGTGATCTCATTGGTGGCCAGATAGATCGAGTCGTAGAGCAGCGACTGCGCGCCCTTGGCCGATGGATCGTCGCCGGTATTGGGCTCCGGGGAATCCAGCAGGCTGGCGCCCTGCTGCAGCTTGTCCTTGTCGGCCGTCAAATCCTGCAGCAACTCCACCTCACGATCGAAATGAACGACGAATCCACGATCCTGCGCCGACTTCATCATTGCCGTGATGAAGTCGGCGCTGGCGGCCTTCTCCTCTGCCGTCGCCCCGCGCTGCCCGCGGCTGGTGTCTACCAGAAGGCCGAAAATAAGCGGCTGCCCCGCCGCGGGGGCAAGCGTCAGGATGCTCTGCGCCGCGCCGTCTTCGCTTACGATGAGCTGGTCCTTGGCGGGACTCGCGACCGGCTCGCCCTTCTTCTCGCGTACCAGCACCGGCACCGTCACCATCATCGTGCTCTTCGGCGGCGGTGGCGTGGCAGGTGTATCGGGTTTGGTCTGGGCCAATAGGGGCAGGGGCAGCAGCCAACAGAGCAGAGCAGCGCGCAGCATGGTGATGAATAGACGTATGGGGGCGGAAGAAGGGTGCAGCACGCGGTATATGGGAGGTTGCAACATCAGCGCTTCCATTATCATCCCATTCAGCGCAAGGCACTTGGGGTAGTTCTACCTCCCCTAGGCTCGCATCCCT
>DASXGY010000179.1:0-6023 GCA_036488835.1 Acidobacteriaceae bacterium | reverse complement strand
CGTGTTGCCCATGTTGTCCGTGATGGTCACGATGGTGTTGTTGAACGAAGCCTGAATGTGCACCAGACCATAGGGCACGTTCTTGCGTTCGCGCTTCTTGAACTTCTTGTTCTTGCCGGCCTTGCCGGTCGCCGCTGCCTGTGCCTTTGCCATTTAGGTCTTCGTCGCTTTCTTCTTGCCTGCGATAGTGCCCTTGCGCGGGCCCTTGCGCGTGCGCGCGTTGGTGTGACTGCGCTGGCCGCGGACCGGAAGGTTGCGGCGGTGGCGGCTGCCCCGATAGCTCTGGATGTCGATCAGGCGCTTGATGTGCATCGAGACGTCTTTGCGCGCGTCGCCTTCGACGTCGCCTTCCTGCTCGATCACCTGGCGGATGCGGTTGACCTCATCCTCGCCCAGATCCTGGACCTTCTTGAATGGATCGACGTTCGCCGACTTCAAAATGCTTGCCGCGCGCGGATCGCCGATGCCATAGATGTAAGTGAGCGAGATCCGCACCTGCTTGTTCCTGGGCAGATCGACCCCTGCAATACGTGCCATGCTTATCCTTCACTTGCCCCTGCAGCTTCGCCGCCGGAGGCCTTTTTGGCCGGGATCGCGAAGATCCCGGCAGATTAAGCGGGGGTGAGGTTCATCGCAAGCCTTGACTTCGGCTAACTCGCCCCAGAACCGCCTTGAGTATGCCGGGGCGTTCTAGCCCTGGCGCTGCTTATGCTTCTGGTTCTCGCAGATCACCCGCACCACTCCGCGGCGATGGATGACCTTGCACTTGTCACAAATCTTCTTGACCGACGCACGTACCTTCATAACGACAACCCCTCAATCTCTCGACTCGCAAGCTCGGCGCTCCCGGCAGGACACGCCTGTATCAACCAGCCCCCTGAAAAGACTGGCTGCTTTCTGGCGGCTCACCGGCACGCTACTTGTATCTGTAAACAATGCGGCCGCGGTTCAGATCGTACGGACTCAGCTCCACCGCAACACGATCTCCCGGGAGAATGCGGATGAAATTCTTCCGCATACGTCCGGATACGTGGGCCAGCACCTGATGCTTATTCTCGAGTTCTACTTTGAACATCGCGTTTGGCAACGTCTCGAGCACCGTCGCCATAACTTCTATTGCGTCTTCCTTCGACAATCCATCGTCCTGGTTCCGCCAGACTCGTCCCGCCAGACTACTCTGGCAAAGCCTCCGGCCACTTATGTGCCAACCCCTATGATACCTGATTTTGCGGTATTTAGAGGGTCAAAATCGCCGCGCCGTCCTTGGTAACCGCCACCGTATGCTCGAAATGCGCGCTCAGGCTGCCGTCTTCAGTCACTGCCGTCCAACCGTCCTTCAACACCCGTACCGCGTCCCCGCCGGCGTTAACCATGGGCTCGATAGCCAGCACCATGCCCTCGCGCAGCCGCACCCCACGTCCCCGCTGACCGAAATTCGGGATCTGCGGGTCCTCGTGCATGTGCGTGCCGATGCCGTGGCCCACAAACTCTTTCACCACGCTGAAGCCCTCGGCCTCCACCATCTCCTGCACCGCCGCACCCACATCCCCTAGCATCGCTCCCGGACGGACAGTGTCGATGGCCTTTTCCAGCGATGCCCTGGTTACATCCAGCAGCCGCTGCGTCTCCGCAGCCACCTTGCCCACCGGTATGGTGATGGCCGAGTCGCCATAGAAGCCATCGATGACCACTCCGCAATCCACCGAGAGAATGTCGCCATCGTGCAGCACCGTCTTCGCTGACGGGATGCCATGCACCACCTGCTCGTTCAGCGAGGTGCAGAGTACGCAGGGGAATCCGTGATAGCCCTTGAAAGCCGGCTTGGCGCCTGCATCCTCGATCAGCTTCGCCGCGACGTTCTCGAGATCGAGCGTGGTCACGCCCGGCTTCACCATGGCGCGCACGGTATGAAGCACCTCGCGCACGATCCCGCCGGCGCGGCGCATCTTCTCCACTTCCTTCCCGGTTTTGATCACGATCGCCATGATGGTTTCCGCTCCAACTAGGCCCGCACGTGGTCGGTGCGCAAGTGTTCCACCGCCGCCAGAATACTGCCCGTCACCACGTCTACCGGCGCGTCGCCATCGACTTCAGCGAAGCGGCCGAGACCGCGGTAGTGTTCGAGCACCGGCGCCGTCTGTTCGGCATAGGCACGCATGCGCTCGGCAAAGACTGCTTCCGTATCGTCCACCCGCTGCTCAAGCACCGTCTGATCGAAATCGCAGACCGTATCGGCCGCTGGCGGTTTCAGGTGCACGTTATAGATGCGCTTGCACACCGGACAGCTTCGCCGGCCTGTGATGCGCAGCAACAGTTGCTGCTCATTCACCTGCAAGCTGACCGCCACCACGGGCAGGCTGTGGCCCCGCGATCCAAGCTGTGCGTCCAGCCAGTCGGCCTGCACCAGGGTGCGGGGAAAGCCGTCCAGGATATACCCGCGCACCGTGTCCGGTTCCTCCAGGCGAGCGGCCACCATGTCATTCACCAGGGCGTCGGAAACCAGCTTGCCGTCGGCCATGCGGGCCAGGTCGTCCTCGTGCAGCTTGCCTTCGCGCAGCAGCCGGTTGGCGAGGGCGCTGGGCTTCACTTCGCGATTGCGAATCTCGCGCAGCAGATCGCCGGTCGAGATCTGGGGGATGCCCCAGGCCGCCATGATGGCCTTGGCCTGCGTCCCCTTGCCTACTCCGGGCGCACCCAGAAGCAGCACCGGTCCGGGGAGCAGCTTGGCATGGGACTGGTCTGGCATCCGGTGTGCGTGGGCCAACTCCGGGTATCCCGTTACCACGCGCGGCGTCCGCGCACCCGGCCGCTCCGCGGAGAGAAGCCCTCATAATGGCGCATGATGAGCTGCGACTCGACCTGGTTGACCGTATCCATAGCCACGCCGACCACGATCAGCAGCGAGGTACCCCCGAAGTAGAAGTTCAGCCCCAGGCCGTGGGTCACCCAGGTTGGCATCTTTTCGAAGGCCGAACCGACCAGCCACAGGTTTTCCAGATGGATGCCGTTGATCATGATCTGCGGAATCAACCAGACCACGATCAGGTAGATCGCACCCACCAGCGTGATGCGGGTCAGAATGTCGTTGATGTAATCGGAGGTGCGCCGGCCAGGCCGGATACCGGGGATAAAGCCGCCATACTTGCGCATGTTGTCGGCAATGTCGTCCGGTCGGAAGACGATGGAGATGTAGAAGTAGGCGAAGAAGACGATCGCCACCATCGACAGCAGCTCATACCACGGCTCGCCGGCGCGCAGCGCGTCGAAGATGTTGTTGAGCACCGGGTGACTGCGGACAAAATTCGAGCTCGCAAAGAGCATCGGCGCCGAGAGGATGGAACTCGCGAAGATGATCGGCATCACGCCGCCGGAGTTCACCTTCAGCGGCAGGTGCGTGGACTGGCCGCCCATCAGCCGCCGTCCCACGATCCGCTTGGCATACTGCACCGGGATACGGCGCTCCGAGCGCTCGACATAGACGATGAACGCCACCACGGCGATCATGCCCCCCACCAGCAGCGCCAGCGCGGGAACGGTGAAGGCGCCGAAAGCCTGCGTCCTCGCTTTCTCAACTAGGTCCGCGATGCCCCGCGGCAGGCCATCGACGATGCCGGCGAAGATCAGCAGACTCATGCCGTTCCCCACGCCGCGGTCGGTAATCTGCTCACCCAGCCACATGACGAAGGTGGTGCCGGCGGTCAGGGTGAGCACGGTCATCGCGATGAACCCCGGACCCGGATTGAGCACGTAGGACTGTCCGCCGCCCGAGCTGTGCGAGAGCGTCAGTGCGATGGCGAAGGACTGCACCACGCCTAGCACAACCGTCATATAGCGCGTCCACTGCGTGATCTTGCGGCGGCCGATCTCGCCTTCCTTCTGCAGCTTGGCCAGAGGCTCATAGACCACGGTCAGCAACTGGAAGATGATCGATGCGGTGATGTAGGGCATAATGCCCAGCGCAAACACCGTGAGCCGGCGTAGGTTGCCACCACTGAACAGGTCGACAAGGCCAAGAGCCGAACCGCTCTGGCTGTCGAAGAACGACTCCAGCGCCTTGGTGTCGACGCCCGGGGTGGGAATGTGCGCGCCCAGGCGATAGACCGCCAGCATCCCCAGCGTGAAAAGCAGGCGATTGCGAAGGTCCGGGATACGGAAGATATTTGAAAACTTTTCCAACATAAAGGGTCAGCCTGTGCCTTGTCAGTCCTGCGCCTTGGCTTCGCTGCGGATACTTACGCCTGGGCCGGAATGCCGCCCAGGACCACGACCTTGCCGCCGGCCCGCTCGATCTTTTCCTGCGCCGACTTCGAGAACTTGTGCGCATGCACGGTGATGGCGGTCTTGATCTCGCCATTGCCGAGAATCTTCAGCAGACCCTTCTTCTTGGTCAGTCCGAGCTCGGACAGCTTTTCGAGCGTCAATTCAGTCTCCTTGACGTTGGCCAGACTGTCCAGATTGAGCACGTTGTACTCGGTGCGGAAGATGTTGGTAAAGCCGCGCTTAGGGAGACGGCGGTGCAGTGGCATCTGGCCGCCTTCAAAGCCGCGCATCAGGCTCGATCCGGAGCGGGAGCCCTGTCCCTTGTGACCACGGGTCGAGGTCTTGCCCATGCCCGAGCCCATACCACGGCCCACGCGCTTGCGATTGCTGTTCGCCTTCTTCGGCGCACGCAGATTGGAAAGATTCGTTGCCATTGTTTCCTCGCTCAACGCCGGCTCCGGTTTGCCCATAAGGGCAGCAGGCCGACTCGCATTTGTATTGGTTCTTCGAACTACTCGCCCACAATCACTCGACGATGCGCACCAGATGCGGAATGGCCTTCACCATGCCGCGGATCGAGGGCGTATCCTCACGCTCCACGATCTGGTTCAGCCGGGTGAAGCCCAGGCCCTTGACCACCTTCTTGTGCTTCTCCGGGGTCGCGATCTTCGAGCGGTAGTACTCGATCAGCAGTGTCTTCTTCGCCTCTGCCATGACTATAGCTCCTGTATCTGCTTGCCGCGCAGCGCCGCAACGTCGGCGCGGTCGCGCAACTGGGTCAATGCGTCGAAGGTCGCCTTGATCACGTTGTGCGGGTTCGCCGTGCCCAGGCTCTTGGTCAGCACATTCTGCACCCCGGCCGAGGTCATGACCGCGCGGACTGCCCCGCCTGCGATCACGCCTGTGCCTTCCGGCGCCGGCTTCAGCAGCACCTGGCCCGAGCCGTAGCGGCCCAGCACCTGGTGCGGAATCGAGGTGTCTGTCAGGTGCACGTGCACCAGATTCTTCTTGGCGCTCTCGATGCCCTTGCGGATCGCCTGCGGTACCTCCTTCGCCTTGCCGGAGCCATAACCCACCACGCCGGCGCCCGGATCGCCCACAACCACGAGTGCGGCGAACGACATGTTCTTGCCGCCCTTGACCACCTTGGTGACGCGGTTGATGGCGACTACCTGGTCCTTCAGGTTGTAGTGCCCCGCATCGAGCTTCTTCTTCAGCATTGCCATCCGTGTGTTTCCTTCCGAGCGCCACGCGCCCATATCCCTCTGCTAGAACTCGAGACCCGCCTCGCGCGCGGCATCGGCCAACGCCTTGATGCGTCCGTGATAGAGATAGCCGCCGCGATCGAAGACGACCTTCTTGATGCCCTTTTCTTTGGCGCGCTCCGCCACCAGCTTGCCGACTTCCTTTGCCGCGGCTACATTGCCGCCGGTCTTCAGCTTGGCGGCCTCAATGCCCTTGCGGATCGCCTGGGGCACTTCCTTCGCCTTGCCCGAGCCGTAGCCAACTACACCCGCGCCCGGATCGCCCACCACAACCAAGGCGGCGAACGACATGTTCTTGCCGCCCTTGACCACCTTGGTGACGCGGTTGATCGCGACTACCTGGTCCTTCAGGTTGTAGTGCCCGGCATCGAGCTTCTTCTTCAGCATTGCCATCCGTCTGTTTCCTTCCGAGCGCCAGGCGCCCATAACCCTCGTGCTAGAACTCGAGACCCGCTTCGCGCGCGGCATCGGCCAGCGCCTTGATGCGTCCGTGATAGA
>DASXGY010000145.1:0-4741 GCA_036488835.1 Acidobacteriaceae bacterium | reverse complement strand
CGCTGATCTCTTCATCTTCCTCGTCTTCATCGACCTCTTCTTCCATCTCATCCGAGTAGTCTTTGCCCTCGGGCTCGTGTTCACCATCGTCGTACGCTGCTAAGAGCTTTCGTTCGTCCTGCATCTCTGCCTCCGGGATTTCTCTCTTCGTTGGCTTCGCTTGTGGCAGCGAGCGCAAATATCGACCACTCCACCTGCGGCGCGGATTATAGCAACAGCATGCAACGGTCTGCTACCGAACGCAAGAGGGAAACGCTTGCGCGTGTCGCGAATCGACCGCGACACGTTCGCGTTTCGACGTCGTTGCGCATCTGCAATCGGGCTGCGATCACTCCTGGCGCGGCTTTGTCTTCGGTTTGGACTGCGATGATGGCTTGCCGTGCGCGGTAGCGTGCGAGCTGCTGCGCGTTGCTGCGCGACCCTTGCCCCTGCGTCCACGTTTGCCTCTCGCCGATGCGGAGACGTGCGCCGGCTCGGCTACGAACAGGGTCTGCCCAGGCCGGATGGCGCTGGAGCGGAGATGGTTCCAGCGGCGTAGCTGCTCCGTGGTGACGTCGAAGCGGTCGGCAAGCGTCACCAGGGTGTCTTCGCTTTCCACGCGGTAGCGCGCGCTGCTGCGCTGCATGCCGGAGGCGGCTGGCGGCACCGTGGGGATGATCAGTGCGTCTTCACCGGAGATGTCGGCGGTCGGTTCGATCTGATTGACGAAGGCGATGTCCGCAGCGGAGACGTGATAGGTCTTCGCCAGGGACGCCAGGGTGTCATCCGGCTGCACGCGATGGTAGCGCCAGGCTGTCCGCTTATCCGGCGGGATCTCCGCGATCGCCTCCATGAAGTCGGACTTGGTGCCCGCCGGCAGATGCAAGTCGTATGGCTCATCCGGCGGCGTCGCCATGCGCAGCAGGCTCGGATTGAGGCCGACGATCTGCTGCACCGGCACATTGACGATGTCCGCAACCAGGCGAAGGTCGACGGAGCCGTTCACGGTGACAGTGTCGTCGGCTATAGGCGGATCGGCACCAATGTCCGTCAGCCCATACTGCACCGGATTCTTCGCCATCACAGCCGCAGCCAGGATGATGGGGACGTAGTTCTTGGTCTCCTGCGGCAAATTGTTACGCCGGTAGAGCTCCCAAAAGTCAGCGTACCCGGTGCGCTGGACTGCCCGCTGCACGTTGCCGGGACCCCAGTCGTAGCCGGCCATCGCCAGGTACCAGTCACCGAACTGCTGATAGTTCTTCTTGATCTCGCGCGCGTAGGCCCGGGTGGACTTTTCCGGATCGAAGCGCTCATCCACCCAACCATTGCGCTCCAGGCCATAGGCACCGCGAAAGGGCATGAACTGCCACATGCCCGCTGCGCCGGAACGCCCGTTTACCGCTTGCACCTGAAAGCCCGATTCGGCGATGGCCTGGTAGATGAGATCGGCGGGAACACCTTCATCACGCAGGGTGCGCTCGATGAGATCTTTGTAGCGTCCCGCGCGGCGGAGTGAGCTGACGATGGTGTTGCGGCCGGTGCTGGTGTTGGAAAAGTAGCCGATGTAGCTGGTGACAGCGTCGTTAATAACCAGCGGCAGGTCGGACTGCGTGGTCTTGAGTTCGGCCTCGGCGGCGGCGCGGATATTCGGATCGACGGGGAAGGTGACGTCGTTGGCGACGCCGACCGGCGTCTGCTCCATCGGCGCGGCGAAGCCGTTGCCCTGCTTGAGCGCATCCATCTCCAGTGCGTTGACACCGTCCACAATGTGCTCGAACTCGTCGCTGAGCGCCGGGCTGTTCTTGAGATCGAGACCGCTGGAGAGCATGGTGTCTACCGCGTTGTCGAAGTCACGCTTGGCTGCGACCAGATCGCCGGCGTGGTAGTTGCGCATACCGCTTTCGTAGGCGCTTTGTGCGGCGGAGATCACCTGCTGTTCCCGCGGGCTGGGCTGCGGAGGATTTGGCGCAGTCTGGGCTGCAGGGGATGTGGGCTGCGTCTTCTTCTGAGAGGCTGGCCGGGCGTGAGCCGCGGGAGTGCCGCCGCAAAAGACAGCGAGGAGGAGGGCCGCCTGAACGAGAGCGGCGGAAGGCTTTGAAACATCCATGCGGTTCAGACGTGGTCCTCGCGTCATTGTAGAGCGCGGACCTGCGGCGTGCCGATGATAAACTCAAGCTTCGAGAGCATTTTCACTGTTGGTGTTTGCGTGCCAAGCTCCTCGATGTGTGGCTTTTCTTGACGGAAACGCCACGTGGATAGTGGCACTCGTGTCTACCCTTACAGTGAAAATGCTCGAGCGGACTTCTGTACTCTTGCACATTCGCTCATCCCCGCGCGACGCACCTGATACACGACCCATTCGCAAACTACATATCCGCATCCATGGACACCAGGCACATTCGTAATTTCGCGATCATCGCGCACATCGATCATGGCAAATCCACGCTCTCCGACCGGTTGCTGGAACTGACCGGCTCGGTGACTGCGCGCGAGATGCAGGCGCAGGTTCTGGACTCGATGGACCTGGAGCGCGAGCGCGGCATCACCATCAAGGCCCATGCCGTCCGCATGCTGTACAAGGCGAAGGACGGCGAACTCTATCAGCTCAACCTGATCGATACGCCGGGGCACGTGGACTTCTCTTACGAAGTCTCGCGCTCGCTGGCATCGTGCGAGGGTGCGCTGCTGGTGGTCGACGCGACCCAGGGGGTGGAGGCGCAAACGCTAGCCAACGCCTATCTTGCGATCAGCAATGGGCTGGACATGATCCCGGTGATCAACAAGATCGACCTGCCCAGCGCGGATGTTGTGCGTACACAGGAGATGGTCGAGAACGCCGTAGGCATTGACGCCACCGATGCTATCCCGGTGAGCGCGAAGACAGGCGAGAACGTGGAAGCCATTCTCGAAGCGATCGTGCACCGTCTGCCGCCGCCGGCAGGGGATGCTGACGCGCCGCTGCAGGCCCTCATCTTCGACTCCTGGTTCGACCCTTATCGCGGCGTGATTGTGCTGACGCGCGTGATGCAAGGCACGCTGCGCAAGGGCGCACGCATCCGGCTGATGTCGAATGGCCGCTCCTTCGACGTGGAGTCGATGGGCATCCTGACGCCGAAGCCGGTGGAAGTTTCGGAGCTGGCTGCGGGCGAGGTGGGATTCTTCGTGGCCACCATCAAGAACGTTGGCGACACGAAGATCGGCGACACCATCACCGAGGATGGGCGCCCTGCCGGCGAAGCGCTGCCCGGCTTCGAGGATATCAAGTCGATGGTCTTTGCGGGACTCTACACGGTGGACTCGCACGAGCACACGCTCCTGCGTGAGGCGCTCGAAAAGCTGCGGCTCAACGATTCGTCCTTCTCGATGGAGCCGGAGAGTTCTGCCGCGCTTGGCTTCGGCTTTCGCTGCGGCTTCCTCGGGTTGCTGCACATGGAGATCATCCAGGAGCGGCTGGAGCGGGAGTTTGATCTGGACCTGATCACCACGGCGCCCGGCGTGCGGTACAAGATCCGGCTGACCGACGGCAGCCAAACCGAGGTGGACAATCCCTCGCGCTGGCCGGATCCGAGCGAGATTGAAGAGATTGAAGAACCGGTGATCCGGGCCACAATTCTGACCAACGAGGAGTACGTGGGCGGGATTCTGAAGCTGGTGGAAGAAAAGCGTGGACGTCAGCAAAACTTCGAATATGTGACGCCGACCCGCGTGATGCTGACCTACGAGCTGCCGCTGAACGAGATCGTACTGGACTTCTACGACCGGCTGAAATCGGTCTCCCGCGGTTACGCATCGCTGGACTACAGCCTCTCGGGCTCCTGGGTCTCCCCGATGGTGAAGCTGGACATTCTGGTCTCCGGCGAGCCGGTGGATGCGCTTTCGATCATCGTGCACCGCGACTTTGCCTACGAGCGGGGTAAGGCGCTGGTGTCGAAGATGCGCGAGCTGATCCCACGCCAGCAGTTCGAGGTGGCTATCCAGGCGGCCATCGGATCGAAGATCGTCGCGAGAGAGACTGTCGCCGCCCTGCGCAAGAACGTGCTTGCGAAGTGCTACGGGGGCGACATCAGCCGTAAGCGCAAGCTGCTGGAGAAGCAGAAGGAAGGCAAGAAGCGCATGAAGCGGATCGGGAAGGTGGACATACCACAAGAGGCCTTCCTGGCAGTGCTGAAAGTCGGCGAAGACGCGGGGAAATGAAGCGGCAATTTTCGACCGGCTGCCCGATCTGTGGAAAGCCGCTAGAAAAGGAGCGTCGTGTTCACTTCCTGTTCATACCATCCTACTAGTTGTAGGACGATCTAAGTACTGGCAAATGCTATAGTTAGGTCACGACTCCCTGTGCGCCACGCTCCATTTTCGGTGCAGGCACAGAGTTGTCCTCGGAAAGAGGGCGCGCGATCCACAGAATTTTCCACACCCGCGGGGAGCCTGCAGGGAGGCGAACCCGTGTGGCGACGGGCTCCGAAAGCACTGCCTCGAAGCCCGCCTGGGACCGCTTAGTGCTGCGGGGTCGTCGTACGCGGAGTGGTTGTTCGCGGCGTGGGCCGAGCACTGGTTGCAGGTGGCCTGGCAGTGCCTGGTGGCGGAGGGGCAACGCCCGACTGCTTGTTGTAGGCCTGCAGAACGGCCTCTGAGATGTTGGTGGACTCGGCAGCCCACAGAATCGGCGACTGCTGCTGCTGTTGAGAGCCCGCATCGAGGATCAGCGTGTAGCCGTTCTGCTGCGCGTACTGAGTCATGATCCCGGCAACCTTCTGCGCGATGC
>DASXGY010000053.1:0-7561 GCA_036488835.1 Acidobacteriaceae bacterium | reverse complement strand
CCTTCATCGACATCGACGAGTCGGCGACGTACGCGGGCGGAAAGTATGGGCCGAAGCGCGACTCGGAGTATTCGGCGGGCGGTGAGCCGCCGGACACGATCTTGAGGGTGCTGGACAATCCCGATGCGCCGACCTTGATGGCGCTCGCAGATTCGTATGGGTGGACCCTGGGGCATCCGGTGAGCTACTTCAAAGGCGCGTACGGCATGGTGCTGCTGCGGGAGCAAATCCTAGGACCGGAGCGGTTCGACGGGGCGTTCCGCAAATACATTCGCGACTGGGCGTTCAAGCATCCATCGCCCTCAGATTTTTTCCGCGAGATGCAGAGTGAGGGCGGCGAGGACCTAAGCTGGTTCTGGCGCGGATGGTATTTGAACAACTGGAAGTACGACGTAGCGGCGGACAAGATCGATGGCGCGACAGTGACTTTGAGCAATCGGGGTCAATTGGTACTGCCGACGACGGTAGAGGCGACATTCACCGATGGGACGAAGGCGCGGGTGAAGCTGCCGGTGGAGACGTGGATGTCCAAGGGGACGTATACGTGGACGCCTGACAGCAAAAAACAGATCACCTCTGTAGTGGTGGATCCGGATCATCAGTTGCCGGATGATGATCGGGCGAATAATTCGGTGAAGGCGCCGTGATGGTGGCTCAGGATTTCAGCGAATATTTCTCGATACCGACATAAGGATCGCAGTATAGGTCGCGTGTATGCGGCTGTCTAGAAAATCCGCCTCGAAGAAGCCCCGCAATAGATTGCCCGTTCGGCTATGGGCAGTGTGAGACACGTAAGCAAGCTTAGACAGTCCCTTTGAGTGAGATGGCGTATGGTTACTTTGCTCGAGGTTCACACTCATCCTGAAGCGGGTTTTCCATCCATGATGAAGTTGAAAGGGCTGGTCTTCGGACTTATGGTCGTCACCAATGTCAGCTATTTAGAGGCACAAGGCGATCCGGCACGCGAACAGTCGCGATCCATGGT
This sequence comes from Acidobacteriaceae bacterium, assembly GCA_036488835.1. Classification (GTDB taxonomy): domain Bacteria; phylum Acidobacteriota; class Terriglobia; order Terriglobales; family Acidobacteriaceae; genus KBS-83. The sequence goes on along the minus strand of DASXGY010000053.1, from coordinate 6,576 downwards.
GATGACGCAGTACGGCATCGTGGCGACCAGCCAGGCTGTAGCTTCACAGGCGGGCGCTGCAATTCTGGCGCGGGGTGGCAGCGCGGTAGATGCGGCAATTGCTGCAAATGCTGCGCTCGGAGTCATCGAGCCGATGATGAACGGCGTGGGCGGCGATCTGTTCGCCATCGTCTATGACGCGAAGGCGAAGAAGCTGTATGGCCTGAACGCCAGCGGCTGGGCGCCGAAGGGCATGAGCATCGAAAGCCTGAAGGCGAAGGGCGTGGTCGATGAAATTCCTGAGGCCGGCATCGATTCCGTGACCGTGCCGGGCGCGGTGGCGGGATGGTACGCGCTGCGGCAGCGGTTTGGCAAACTTGCGATGGCGGAAGATGTGGCGCCGGCCGCGGCGCTGGCGGAGAAAGGCATCGTGGTGCCGGAAACGGATGCGGAAAACTGGCGCTCCTTTGGACTTCCTTTTGCCGGGAGCCCCGGCTTTGCGCGCGTCTTTCTTCCAGATGGAAAGGCGCCAGTCGCGGGCGAGATCTTCCACAATCCCGAGCTGGCGACAACCTTGCGGCGCATTGGCGAGCATGGAAGGGATGGCTTCTATAAGGGGCCTACAGCGGAGGCAATGCTGAAGCTCTCGCGCGAGCAACATGGATTTCTTGAAGCCGACGATCTCGCCGGCTTTCAACCGGAGTGGGTCGAACCGGTGAGCACCACGTATCACGGCTGGACGGTGTGGGAGATGCCACCGAACGGCCAGGGCATTGCGGCGCTTTCCATGCTGAATATCATGGAGCGCTTTCCGATTGCGACGTGGGGCCACAACAGCCAGAAGTCGCTGCACGTGGAGATCGAAGCGCAGAAAATGGCCTATGCGGATCTAGCGCATTACATCGGGGATCCGCATGCGTCGCATATTCCGGTGGAGCAGTTGATCTCGAAACAGCTTGCCGCGAAGCGGGCCACTCAAATCACAGAGCACGCCCAGTGCAACGTGTTGCCGTCGGATCTAAGCCAGCAGATGGCGCGGCTCTCGAGCGATACGACCTATCTTGCCGTGGTGGATCACGAGGGAAACGAGGTTTCGCTGATCCAGAGCAATTCCGGAGCGTTCGGCAGCGGGCTGGTGGCGGAGGGAACGGGCTTTGTGTTGCAGAATCGTGCGGGTGGATTCACGCTGAAGCCGGGACAGCCGAATACGCTGCGACCACGCACGCGTCCGCTGCACACGATCATTCCGGGCTTCATGCAGAAGGGCGATCAGCGGATCGCGTTTGGCATCATGGGCGGCTTCAACCAGGCCCAGGCGCATGCGCAGTTCGTATCAAACATTGCGGACTTCGATATGAACATCCAGGCGGCAGTCGAAGCCGCACGCTTCCGCAAGACTGGATTTTCCGGCTGCAAGGTTTTGATGGAGAACGGCGTTGCGCCAGCGGTAATGGATGAACTGCGCAAGCAGGGGCATGAGATCACGGTGGAGCTGCGCTACTCGCAGAGCATGGGACGCGGCAACGCGGTGGAGCACCACGACAGTACCGGAGTGAACTACGGTGCTACCGATCCTCGGGCGGATGGTGAGGCCGTTCCCGAGCAGGTGCCATTTTCGCCCTGATTATCGTTCGAGAAGCCGGATGCTACGCAGCCTTCCTGCTAAATCTCCGGCTACCGCCGGTAGGATGCGCACCCCGATTACCTTGCTAGTGCGGCCTGCCCGGTGTGAAATGCGGCGTGATTCGTCCGGCTCATGAGAACGGCGAGGCGGTTGCGCGTGGGATCTTTGGCGAAGTCTTCGTCGGAGACGGCGGTGTGTTTTTCGAGCCACTGCTGAGGTGTGAGCTTCTCGAATGCTGCGGTGAGCTTGGTGTTGACCTCGCTCCAGGCCTGCTTGAGGCCGGTGGCGGAGACGGGATCGGCGAGGACGCGATCCGGATTGGCGATATAGATCTCATCGAGCTCGGGGTGCAGGCGCTCGCCGAGTCCGAGCATGGGAAACATGCGGTCGTGGACCGCGGTGAGATGGCCAACGAGGTAGAGCAGACGATTTTTTCCGGGAGCAACCTGTTTCTGAAGCTGTTCGTCGGTGAGCGGCGCGATGGCGTCGTTCAGACGGCCGATGACGAGCTTCCAGGAATGAAGCGCGGTGTGGGACAGCATCTGTTCCGTGGTCATTTCGATCTCTGCTTTCCGACGAAGTTGAACGGTCGTGTTACTTCGATGTTGATCGAAGAATAAGGGATGCGAAATTGTTCGCGGTGAGAGAGGTGATGGCGGCTATGCATGGGCAACTTCCTCTATCAGCGTTGATGTCGCAGGTCCTTGCATGCACGATCGACTTTGATGGCGAGCCGGAGCACCGATTGCCGGATGGGTGGCGAGGGCCGGAGACACTGCCGCATTACCCGAGGGTGCTGCATCGTGGCGGCTTCCCAGACGGAGTTGATGCTGTAGCAACTGGTTTTTGAAATGCAGCCTACGCGGCGGCGGCGGGGCGCTTCATGGTGGCCAGGGTGGTGCGCATGCGGATACGGGCGGAGAACAATGTGCGCTCGACCTGCTGGCGCGGAATGTCCAGCAGAGCGGCGACACGTTCGGAGTCGTAGCCTTCGACGTCGCGGAGCAGGAAGACCATGCGCTCGTTGGGGGGCAGCTCTTTGAGCGCCTCCTCCATCTCGGTGCGCTTGATGTTGCGACCGCCGAGGGTGATGTTGGGAGCCGCTTCGGCCGGTGCAGCCTGCTCGTCGAGAGGCATGCGCTCGCGCAACTCGTTCACGAGCGAGCAATCCACGCAGCGGCCGTCCGGCTCCTCGGCCTGGCGGAAGGCGCGGACGAAGGTATCCCGCGTGACCGCTTCGGCCTCGATCTCGTTCCCTACCATGTAGTAGGCGACGGCGTAGGCCCGATGCTTGTGGGTCTCGTAGATGTCACGCTGCCGGTGTTCGAGCGATCGCTCAGACATCTGGCATTGGACAACCCGGCACGATCCCTGGGAAGAAAAATCTCTCTCAAAATTCAACAGGCATGCCCTCGCATGGTGAGACAACATAACGCCGTTTGCAGCTCTCTGCGGAGTGCGAACCAGACACTGAAGCTAGGATGGCCGTCAATCCCACTTCCGTCAAGTGATGTGTGTGAAATCAGTTGCATAGGGGCCAGACAGGTACCACGTCCGTGCAGCCAAGGGTAATGGATTCCCTTTTCGAACATTACGGAGGTGCATGCGGGTTTCCGTTATGATCAATCCGGTTCTACAAGTGACTTATCAGAAAGGTACTCGAATCACGTCCTCGTATGGCCCCCCCGACCATCCTCGTTGTCGACGATGACGTCTCCGTGCGCACCATTGTGGGCGCCATGCTGGAGCCGGCAGGCTATGAGCCGGTGCTGGCGAGTTCGGCGGAAGAGGCGATCGCATGTTTGAACGATGGACTAAAGCCAAGACTGATCCTTTCCGATATTGTGATGACAGGCATGACCGGGCTGGCCCTGCTGGATCATGTGCGCGAGCGGCACGCGGAGATCCCCATCGTGATGGTGAGCGGGGTGAGCGATGTCGCAGTGGCGATCGGGACGCTACGCAACGGAGCGTACGATTACCTGCTGAAGCCGTTTGAGCGCGACCAATTGCTGGGAACTGTACTGCGGGCTCTGGAATACCGTGCGCTGGTGGAGCAGAATAACGTGTATCGAACGCACCTGGAAGAGTTGGTGGTAGCCCGCACCGAGATGTTGAACAGCGCGATCGGGGACCTGGAGCGGTCCTACGACATCACGCTAGAGGCGCTGGGCGACGCGCTGGACCTGAAAGATACGGAGACGGAAGGCCACTCCCGGCGGGTCACCGCGTACACGATTGCTCTGGCGCGGGCGATGCAGCTGCCGCCGCAGGAGATACGCACCATGGCGCGCGGAGCGTTTCTGCACGACGTAGGCAAGATGGCGATTCCGGATGCGATCCTGCTGAAGCCGGGGCGGCTGACCCTGGACGAGCAGACCACCATGCGCGAGCACTGCGAGCGCGGCTACCAGATGCTGCGCAAGATTCCGTATCTGCGTGAAGCGGCAGAGATTGTGTACAGCCACCAGGAGCACTTCAATGGCTCCGGATACCCGCGCGGGCTGCGCGGGGAGGAGATTCCGCTGGGAGCGCGGATCTTCGCTGTGGCAGACGCCCTGGATGCGATTACCTCCGACCGGCCGTACCGGAGCGCCACCAGCTTCGCGACGGCGCGCAGAGAGATCCGCAAAAATATGGGAACGCAGTTCGACCCGCAGGTAGTGGAGGTATTCCTGGCGATGCCGGACCGGGTCTGGGAGGACCTGCGGGCGGAGATTCAGGGGGAGGCGCAGAAGTTCAACCCCTTTTCGTTGGGCGCGGTGAAGCAGCTGTTGCCCCGCAAAGACGCTCGCGCGGCGAAGAATGGCATCCTAAAGACCATGCCGGAAACTAAGAAATCGAACCCATTGGACGCCGAGGGGTTGAAGACGGCGGTAGCGAAGCTGCCGGGCTGGCGCGTAGAACAAGGCGTGCTTACCCGCACCTTCAACTTTCCGAATTTCGTGGAAGGGCTGGCGTTTGTGCAGTCGCTGGGCGTGGAAGCGGAGCAGAAACAGCACCATCCGGACCTGGACATCCGCTACAGCAAAATAAAGGTCGGGCTGGTGACGCACGATGCCGGGGGCATTACCGAAAAGGATATCGCGATGGCCGAGAGGGCCGACAGTTTAGCGACTCCGTTGAACGGCAAATAGCCCTCCGCGAGAAATTAATGTCCTTGCGCGGTAAATGCTTGACAGCGCTGGGTGTACAGGCGCTAAATAACAGGTTACTTGGAGACGGAGCGGCAGAATGCACCTGCCAGGTTGCAGGGGGTCGTCGCAGTTTGCGGCAATTTTCAAAGAAAGTTGCCTTTGTAAGCAACATTCGGGCGGGAGTTGCGTCTATCCTTGTAGAACGGTTGAGGTGAAAGCCTCCCGTGGAGAGTTTTAGTACAAGTTGCGTCACTGGCCTCCCGGCACGAGCACCCCAAAATGTTCGTGCCGTCTTTTTTTGCCTGCTGACGGCCTTCGCTTACACTGACCACCATGCGGACTTTTTTGCTCACATTTTCCATCGCGCTGCTTACGCTTGGCGCGTCAGCCCAGTGGGCCCTCCCGACCGACGACGTGCCGGCATACCACACAGCGCCGCCCGCAGCCGCAGCCAAGCTGCCGCCAATCTTGACCGAGGCGCAGCTACGCGCCGCGGGCGCTACGCTGTCCTGGCAATTTCAGGTCTATGCCCTGGCCGCCCGGGTTCCACGGGTGCTGTATCAGTTGCCCTGCAACTGCCGGTGCGACCGTGCGCTGGGACATGCCAGCCTGCTCAGTTGCTTCTCAGGCGCGCACGGAATGGAGTGCAGCACCTGCGCACAGGAGGGCGTGTACGCCTACCGGATGACCAAGCTGGGCAAGACGCCAGCGCAGATCCGCGCCGGGATTGCGGGGCATGAGTACGAGAACATCAATCTGACCAGCCTGGATGGCCAGAGCTAATCTAACAATGAACGAATGGGACGGCGCGATATCTCCCATGCGAGAGCGTCGGCGATGCCTTCTGCTTTGGGCTTCTTCGGCACCCAGCTCAGGATGCGTGCTGCTTTGCTGTTATCGGCGACGAAGTATTTCTGGTCGTTTGCCCTCCAAGGAAGCGGGCGCGAGTTCAGCTTGACGTCCAGTTCCGCCTCCAGATACAGCAGCAGCTCAAGCAAAGACATACTGTTTTCATAGCCGCCTCCGATATTGAACGCGTTCCCGCGTGCATGTTGCCGGCGTTCATGCGCAGTCAAATAACAGGCAACGGCGTCGGATACATGAAGGAGATCGCGCACCTGCTTGCCGTTTCCATTGATGGTAAAGGTATGTGCGGGGTGATCTTTAGTTTCGAGTGCCTGCTGACAGAACCAGCCGACCCAACCCTGATCGAAGGTTGAGATTTGGCGGCCGCCGTAGATAGTGGAGTGGCGAAAAACGACCGTGTTGAGGTTGAAGTTTCGCGCGTATTCGAGCATGTACTGATCCGCGGCGCCCTTCGAGCAGCCATAAGGGGTATAGAACTCCAGACGCGCATGCTCATCGACGCCCTTCTTGCCCGCGGGCTCGTAGCGGGTGGGCAGCTCCACGAGTTCGCAGTCTTCCAGCTCGCCATAGACTTTGTTGCTGGACGCGTAGACGACCGTTGCTTCCGGAGCGTGCAGCCGAACGGCCTCAAGCAGATTGATGGTGCCGAGGACATTGACCTCAAAATCGCGGCGGGGATTCTCGAGGGAGGTGGTCATGGCGACTTGGCCGGCCAGATGAAACACACACTCGATGGCGTGCTGACGAAGGATGGACTCCAAATCCTGGCTGCTGCGAACGTCTCCGTGGAAAAACTCAAACCGGCCTATGGACTGAAGCCAGGCGTGGTTCGCAGGTGTTCCTGGACGAGTGAAATTGTCGACAACGACGACATGCTGGCCGCGCCGCAGCAATTCTGCCGTGAGGTTGCTGCCAACAAATCCGCAGCCCCCCGTCACCAAGTAGGCCAATATTTTTACTCCGATCTTC
>DASXGY010000034.1:0-9053 GCA_036488835.1 Acidobacteriaceae bacterium | reverse complement strand
CGACGGGCAGCACTACATCCTGAATGGCGAAAAGATGTGGATCACCAATGCGGGCTTCGCGGACCTGTATACCGTCTTCGCCAAGGTGGATGGCGAGAAGTTCACCGCGTTCCTGATCGAGCGCGACACTCCGGGCTTCGCGGTCGGCGCGGAGGAGCACAAGCTGGGCATCCGGGGCTCATCTACCTGCCCGCTGATTCTTACGGATTGCAAGGTTCCCGTAGGCAACCTGCTTGGCGAGCTCGGCAAGGGTCACCATATTGCTTTCAACATCCTGAATATCGGTCGCTTCAAGCTGGGGGCGAGCGCAATCGGCGGTGCGAAGAACTCACTCGCAAACGCAGTTCGCTATGCGAAGGAGCGTAAGGCATTCGGTAAAACCATCAGCGAATTCGGTTTGATCCAGCAGAAGCTCGCCGAGAGCGCGACTGGCATTTTCGTGGGCGAGAGCATGGCATACCGCACCATCGGGATGATCGACGTCGCCTTGGGATCGCTCGGAGGTGAGAATGCAACCAACCCCCGCGAGATTCAGAAGAAGATCGAGGAGTACGCTGTCGAGTGCTCGATCCTGAAGGTCTGGGGATCGGAGATGCTGGAGATGGTCGTCGACCACACGCTACAGATTTATGGTGGCTACGGTTACGTGGAGGAGTACCCAGCAGAGCGCGCCTATCGCGACTCACGCATCAATCGTATATTCGAGGGCACGAACGAGATCAATCGGATGATCATCACCGGCTGGTTGATGAAACGGGCGGCCAGCGGGCAACTGCCTTTGCTGGGTGCGATCAAGAAGCTGATGGCGGAGGTGATGGAGCCGCCCTCTTTTGACGGTGGTGACGAGACAGACGATCCGCTCGCCGAGGAAGCTGCGCTGCTCGCAAATCTGAAGAAAGCCGCTCTCTTCTGTTCCGGTTCAGCCACGCAGAAGTATATGCAGGCGCTCCAGGAACAGCAGGAGATCATGAGCGACCTGGCCGACATGACGATGGAGGTCTACGCGTTCGAATCTGCGTTGCTGCGTGCACGCAAACTCGGCGCTCAGCCACAAAAATCGCAGAGTCAGACTGCCCAGGCCATGGTGAAGTTGTGCGCCGCAGATGCGCTTGCCGTGGTGGAGAAAGCAGCGCGACGCGTCCTCGCAGCCGTTGCCGAAGGCGACATGCTGCGCACACAACTGGCGATCCTGCGCCGGCTTTTGAAGCACACCCCGCAGAACACGATTGCACTGAGCCGCATGGTGGCGCAGCGTCAACTCGACGCAGGCGGCTACAAACTATAGCGTCCCATCAACGCAGCTTACCCAGTGAACGTACTCCGTAGGCGGCCTCTTCGAGGAAGGTCTCGGGATGCATGTTCGCCGGCGGCGGCAGATGCATACGCGCCGCAGTCGACGCGACCAGCCGCGCAGCAAGAGACTGGCGCACGTCCAGCGCCATGTCGAGGCGTCGCTCAAGAAAGGCTTCGATCGCCTGCAGGTCGGCCAAGCCCAACCGGCTGAGGGCATCCGCAGGAATGGTCGTCACCCGCGGAGCAGCAGGCGCCTGCGGCGCGGTCTGCGTGAACAGCCGGGTATTTCCCAGGGGAGCTGCATCGCGCGTCTGCCCTTCGTGGACTACCAGCGTGCCGGCGACCAGGTCGCCGAGCCGCTGATTGCGCTTCGTACTGAAAATGCTGATGGTACCGACGACGTAAAAGGTGGGGAGAAAATCAATGACACGCACCAGATTGCGCGAGAGCGATTCGAAGATGGTGATGGCGCGGCCGCTCTGCTGGATAACACGAATCTTCGCGACGCGCTTTCCCGGTGTCTGCCCATGCCATAACCCTTCAAACAACGTGAAGTAGCCCCACTGCAGAAGAAATGGAATCAGAACCATGACTGCGACGACCCACTTCGCACTCACCGACTCGAACTTCTGCATGCTGGGCAGAAAGAGCATGGCGACCAGGATCAATACGACGAAGCCGGCAAACTGCAGAGCATAGTCAATCAGGATAGCGATGAAGCGGCTGCCGATTCCGGCGAGCGGAAACTCCAGCGTCACCAGCTCGGGTGTCTCGATGCTAAGCTGATCACCGAATTTCATGATCTCGAACCATTGGATTGAGAAGCGCCGTCCTTACTGGGACCGGCTGGCAGCACTGGCGGCCGACTGTCAGGGCACCGGCGCGCACCGGCTGGGACGCGACGAGCTTCGGGAGCTGGCGCTGCTGTACCGGCAGGTGGCGAATGATCTCTCCGTGGTGCGGCAGGATGGGACGGCGCTGTCCACGGCCCACATGCTGAATCAGCTGCTGGCCCGAACACACAATATCATCTACTCCAGCCGCAGGCGGAGTTTTCTCGGCGTCCTCACATTCCTTCGTAAGGACTACCCCCGTCACTTCCGCCGGCTGCTTCCCTACACGCTCGCGGCGCTCGCGTTATTCGCGGCCGGGCTGCTGCTGGGATCCGTTCTTACCGTGACGCGGCATGGCTTCACGGAGAGTTTGCTCGGTCCCTCCATGGTGGAGACGATTCGCCATCATCAGATGTGGACGCACTCCATCGTCGGCATGAAGCCGCAGGAGAGCAGTCGGATCATGACCAACAACCTGAGCGTGACCTTCGTCACCTTTGCTGCCGGAATCACGGCCGGCCTGGGAACGCTATGGCTCATCTTCTTCAATGGCCTGCTGATGGGTGTTATCGCAACGGCATGCCAGCAGGCACACATGTCACGCGACCTGTGGAGCTTTGTCTGTCCGCACGGATCGCTTGAACTGCCGGCAATCTTCATCGCCGGCGGTGCAGGACTGCGGCTGGCCAGCGGCATGCTCTTCCCCGGACTCTACAGTCGCCGCGACTCCATCGCGCGCGCCGGTCGCGAAGCGGTGCGGCTTGTCGCAGGCATCATTCCCATGCTGGTGGTTGCAGGCACGATCGAGGGATTCTTTTCGCCTTCAGGCGCGGCCGCCGGCCTGAAGTTCGCAGTAGGCGCGACACTCTTCACACTGCTGCTGCTCTGGCTGTTCTCATCAACTGAAGACGAGCCTATAGAGAGCGCCGCGGCATCCACGTCCGTCAGAGTCACAGCAGACCCTGCTCTTTCACTTCGAGATAGCGGTTGAGCACGGAGCCGGCAAGCGATTCCGGCTGTGTTTCAAGTGTCATCGCGCCACGCTCCTGCAGACGCCGCAGCAGGCGCTCACGACGATCCAGCAGCTCCTGCGCGGCAGCGGTTTCAAACATCGCATCCACGGTATGCGGCATAGCATCGGCCTGCCGCTGCACGTCGAGCTGGGAGATCGCGATGAAGAGCAGCAGATGCCGTCGCACCAGGTGCGCCGCGGCATCCAGCACTTCTGGCTGCATCGCGCTCTCAGCGAAGTCAGTCATCCACAGGACGAGGCTACGACGCGACTGACGATGCATCAGGGTCGCCGTGGCATGCATATGATCCGCTTCGAGCGCCTCCGGTCTGACCTGCGCCAGCGCATCGAGCAGTATCCGCAGATGGGCCGCGCCGCGCCCGGGCAGAACAAGCTGTTGGGTATCGCGTCCGTACGCGAGCAGGCCCACACGATCGCCCGACGCGAGTGCGATCTGCGCGAGCGCCAGCGCCGCGGCCGTCGCCTGGTCCAGCTTTGTATAGCGCCCAACACGGGCTCCCTGCAGCCGGCCCGAGTCGAGCACGAGCCACACCGCCTGACTCTTCTCCGTTTCGTAGAGCCGCGTCACCGGCGAGCCGCGCCGCGCGGACGCTGTCCAGCAGATATCGCGGATCTCGTCGCCTTCCAGGTAGTCGCGCAGGCTTTCGAAGTCGCGCCCCATGCCGCGCTGCCTGCGCATGCGCATCTGCAGTTCGATACGACGATGCCGCGTCAGATAGAGACGATTCTCCTCCGGCGTTCGCAGTGTGGGATAGATGCGGACTGTCTGAGTAAGATCGGCCACTGCCCAGCGCTCGACGAGCCCGATCTTCGAGCGGTAGCGCAGATAGAGCCTGCCTGCCGCGTGATCGCCACGTTGCGCGGGAGTGAAGCGATACCGCACCGCCGCGCGCGCCTCAGGATACGCATTGAGCCTGTAGGTCGCCGGTTCATCGAGAAACGGGGCCGGCAGATCGTCGAGCAACATGCAGTGAATCAGGCTGCCGCCATGCTGCGTGATCGCGAGCTCTACCTCCACGTCGCGGCCAAGGGAAGGCGCGCCGAGCCACTCGCGTTCGACATCGATCGAGCGCGGCGCGGACAGCCGTGCTCCATCCACAATTGCAGCGATGAGGACGCAAATATCCCATGCGATCATCCCGAATGCGTACCGCGCGCGAAAGAATGCCGGTGCCAGAAAGAGGCAGCCCGCGAGCAGCAGATAGAGAGCGCACGGCGTTAACGCCCAGGCCACGCGACCGCGCGGCTGTGCGGCTGCGCGCGCAGCCTCCGGCAGCACGGTGAACTGATTCATCCTGTCCGTTCTGTCTGGCGAGGTACGGGCACTGCGGCGATGACGTCGGTGAGCACGCGATCCGCATCGAGGCCTTCCAGCTCTGCCTCCGGCCGCAGAATCATGCGATGCCGCAGCACCGGTAGTGCAGCCTGTTTCACATCATCGGGAATCACGAAGTCGCGGCCATCGAGCGCCGCGTAGGACTGCGCCACGCGCATCAGGCTCACGGCAGCGCGCGGGCTTGCACCGAGCGTCAAGGAAGGCCACTCGCGCGTGCGCCGCGTGATGCCGAGCAGGTAGTCGTAAAGCTCCGGCTCGATGCGCACCAGGCGCTGCTCCGCCTGCGCGGCAGCAAGCAGGCCGACGGGCGCGGGCGTTAGCTCGGTGTGGCCGGCTGGATCGAAGCCGGCATGATGCCGCTCCAGTACCAGCCGCTCCTGCTCTGCGGTCGGGTAGCCAACCCGGATCTTCATCAGGAAGCGATCCAGTTGCGCCTCCGGGAGCGGATACGTTCCCTCGAAGTCGATGGGGTTCTGCGTAGCGAAGACGGTGAAGACCTCCGGCAGCGGACGCCGCTCCGTGTCCGTGGTCACCTGGCGCTCTTCCATGCACTCCAGCAGCGCAGATTGCGTACGCGGGGGCATGCGGTTGATCTCATCCACCAGCAGAAAATCGGTGAAGACAGGTCCGGGGCGGAAGGTCATCTGCGCGCCCGCAGCCTGCAGGATGCTGGTGCCGAGGATATCGGCCGGCATCAGATCGGGCGTCGCCTGCACACGGCCGAACTCGAGCCCAAGAACACGGCATAGCAGCTTGACCAAAAGGGTCTTCGCGATGCCCGGCACACCCTCGATGAGTGCGTGGCCGCGGCTGAGCACGGTGATGAGCGCCTGATCGATCAGCTCGGTCTGGCCGGCGATCACCTTGCCGATCTCGGCGCGGCCGTGCTCCAGCAATTGCATCGTCGCTGCGATGTTCTGCGGTGCAGTCGCCGCAGGTGGCTCAGGCGGTGCGGCGCTGAGCGGGGTCTCTTCGGGTGTTGGCGTGTTCGTGCTCGGGTCCAATGGTTCCTCGATGATTCGCCAGATATGTAACTGTCGTCGCGCTCGATTCCGCTCGCCGGGTCACGAGTTCGTTGTAGCCGGCGAGCGCCTTGACCAGGATCAACGCCTGGCGCGGGTTCAGGCTGGAAAGCCGGCCTGCGTTCTCGCAGGCTTCCAGATCGCGTTGCAACGAAGGCGCTATGATACCGAAGCGCTCTGTGAGCGTCGCCGCCAGTGTGGCCGCATCCACCGTCTGCGCTCCGGAAATGCCGTAGCGCTGCGCCATCCGGGCGCGAAAGCGCTCATAGGCGATGGTGACGGGCACGTCGTTTGCACCTGAGGAGCGATAGAGTCCGCCGAGCGAGCGCACGAACTCCATGGGAGAGGTACGAGCCGACTCGGGCAGTGGGCGCAGGGGACCGCTGCGCCGTCCGCGGGCCAGCACCAGCAGCAGCCCGATCAGAAATAGCTGGGCCAGCAGTGCGAGCACGTTGCGATCCGAAAACGGATTCCATGCAGCAGCCGGCTCTGCGTGCAGCGACTCATCCCACACGATGCGATCGCCGCGCTGAAGCTGCAGGCTGTTCAGCAGCAGGTCCAGGCTGCCGCCCGCGGCGATGTCCTGATTTTCGAGCGGCGACGCGCTGGCCCACCACACCACCGTGCCCTTCTCCACCGCGTAGGTCACGACGACTCCTTCGCCGGCGCACAGGAAAGCAGCACGCTGGGATGGCCGGTCCAGCTTCCATAAGCTGCGAATCCCGCGCATCACAACCTTGCCTCCGGCAGCGAGCGGCGAGAAGCCCACCGGCTCCGCCTCGCAAATGCCACCCACCAACTGGGACGGCGACTTGTTGTCGAGGTTGTCATCCGGCACGGCGGCAGCCGCAAGAAAGCCGGCAGCCAATATCCGACCGCCCCGCGCCAGCACGCGCCGCACTGCGGCCGCCTCCTGCTGACTCGGCACGCGCGTGGGCTCCGCCAGGATGAGGACGGTGTGTGCGTCCGCAGTATCGGCGATGGAGTCGAGCGGTCCCTCGGAGCGTTCCACGCGATATCCCAGGCGCGCGAGCAGCAAATATGCTGCCTTGGCCCCGTGCGGCGCGGTGGAGTAAGTAGACGGAATATAGTTGTCCTCTTGCTCTTGCGGATGCACGAGAACTAGCAGCACCGTTGTGCACAGCGCGAGTGCTGCCGTGATCAGCAGCAGGCGCTGGTCGCGGCGGTCGAGTGAGGCCAGCAGCTTCACCGTGCCACCAGCCGCTCAAAGAGCTGGCGTGCAGCATCGCAGTCCGGTTGCGTCGCCGTTTCCGATCCGTACCAGCACGTCTCGAAGCGCTGAGTCAGCAGGCGTAGGTCGTCGTGCTTGGGATGGCCCGGCAATACCAGCCGCAGATATTCGCGCGGGGTGCGAGCGCGATCCGCCGGCCACTGGCTGCGCGATTCGAAGCGTGCGATCGTTGCCCAGTAGTAGCCGCGTACGGCATCGCGCCAACGCTGCTGCCGCGCGGCCTCATCTGCCTCCTCGCGCAAGCGTTCCCAGTTGCGCATGGCCGGCGCATTCTGAAGCTGTTGCGCAACTTCAAAATGCAATCCGCGTGCGCGCCGGCTCTGCCGTACAAACCAGTACGCCAACCCAAGGCAGGCAAAGGCCACCAGTCCCCACTCCAGCAGAAGACCCAGCCAGCGACGATGCGCACTGTACTCGGCAAGCCCGGTAAGCCTCCGGTTGAGCCAGATCGCTATCGTCTCAAGCACGCGCTGGGTGAGCGAGCGATCCGCGTGGCGGAACTCTGCGCGTTCCAGGATCGCTGTCAGCGCGCTGTGCTCCGTGGCGTGATTGAAGAGTGCAGGTGACGTAGCTGTCGCAGTTCCTGGCGCTTCGGATTGTTCAAGCTGTATGCGCTGAGCGGCCGTCTTCAGCAATGATCCGGCATCCGCAGGGCTGATCTTTTGGCTGTCGATACGATCGAGCAGCCCACGCAGCCAGCCATATGGAATCCGTCGCGGACCTGCCTGCTGCGTCGCCGTGACGATGTCGTCGGGGCCAACTGCATCTGCGTTGCAATGCGAGACGTCGATGTGCTGTTGGCATTGCGCGATCAGCGTAGCGAGAGATCGCAGATGATCGCGGTACTCTGCCTGGCTTCGCGGCTGCGGTGTGTTGGACGCTGCACGGGCAGAGCCAAGGCCTGCAAGGATGCAAAGAGCGATCGCTGCCGGACGCATCATCTCCGCCGGAGGCATCATCGCTGCCAGACGCATCTAAATTGCCGGTCCAGGCGTTGCCGGTCCAGGTGGCTCGGCATGTGGCGTCAGTGAGCCGGGCACAACACTGCCGGAGGAAATGGCGCCCGGAAGCACAGCATCCGACGCCAGCGCCGCTTGTTCCATCAGCCACTCCACGTCATAGCCTTCCTTGCGGATACGCTGATCGTAATAGAAGAGGGTGAGCGCGATGGAATAGATGGGGAGGACGAACGCTCCGCTGAACGATGAACCGAAAGACGCGGCGATCTGGGTGGTGAGCGTAGGAACGCCTCTGCTCTTCCACAGCAGAATGAACATCGGAATCTGGATCGCGTATTGGATCACTGTCATGACCGCGACCACCAGGAGCAGCATGACAAAGATGCGGCCAATGCCGCCCTCGGTGAGAACCATGCTCCGCTTCAGCGCGCGGTGCACGGTCAGATTCTCCATCACCGCCGCAGGGACGGAGAGCGCCCAACGGAGCACCAGCCATGCGATAAGGAAGATGCCTGCCAGCATCATAACTACCGCCAGTCCTATCACAACGATGCGAGCCATACCCGCCGGCAGCAGCACCCCTGCAACGGCGATCAGGCCGATGAGGGCACCGATCGGCAGTCCGGCATACGTATCTATCGCCAGCAGTATGAGGATGTAGCGATACCAGCGGCGGCCGACACTCAGATACGCTTCGCGAATAGTACACGTGTGTCCCAGATAGTTTCGCGCTACTGCGTGCATGACAGCGGCCATGGCAATCGCTACCGGCAATATCGTGAGAAGTCCAATACCAATACCGAGGCCCAGACTGAAACCCATGTAAATTTGCGCGTTTGTCTGCGCGCGTGAATGGAATAGCACTTCGGCCAGCAGGCTGAGTACGAGGACCCCCGCATAAGAGATCCCCGCAATACCGAAGTAAAGCAGGAAATGACTGCGGTACATCTGCGCCGTGCGGTCGAGGATCTCACCGAGGCTGGACGGACGGAGCTCTGCACGCATGCGGCACCCTGATTCTGCGAGCTGCCGGGTTTGCGTAGCCCGGCGTTGCAGACTACCTGCTTCGCAGGCGGATCGTATCACAGCGCCTCAAGCATTCGCGATTGCAAAAGCCACACCGGCCGTTACACGCAACCTAGGTGATGGCACGAGTCTTCAAATTCAGCGTGAAGGCGTCGTCCGGCGTCTTGGTTGTGCCGCCGTCCTCGGCCGGGTGGAATTCCATTCGCAGGGTAGTCGCATTCACGATCACCCGCATGTAGCCGTAGTGGGTGTCGTCATAACTCGCCAGTGTCAGCGCGCCGTCCACCACCATCGGTGTA
>DASXGY010000510.1:0-6332 GCA_036488835.1 Acidobacteriaceae bacterium | reverse complement strand
GCCGCATGACGGCCTGCAGCGGGAGCTCGTCATCATCACCGGCCTCTCCGGCTCGGGCAAGGCTTCGGCCCTCAAGGCATTTGAGGACCTCGGCTACTACTCTGTAGACAATTTGCCGCTCGATCTGCTGCCCGCATTTGCCGATCTCGTGGGTCAGTCCGCCGAGATCCGACGTGCTGCGCTGGTGGTCGACGTGCGAGAGGGACAGCGGCTGGACCAGTTTCCCGAGCTGCTGAACAAACTCCGCAAAGTTCTGCCCACCCAGGTATTTTTCCTCGAAGCATCGGACGCTGTGCTTCTGCGCCGCTTCTCGGAAACCCGCCGCCCGCACCCCCTGGGGCGAACGGAGACCGTCGTCAAGGCCATTGATGCCGAGCGGCGTCTGCTCGATCCCATTCGCAATGTGGCGGATGAGACCGTGGATACCTCGCAGCACAATGTGCACGAGCTTCGAGCGTTCATCCTGAGCAAGTTCGAACGCGGCAGCACCAGCGATAGCAAAAACCTGATGGTTTCGTTCGTCAGCTTCGGCTATAAGAACGGCGTGCCGCTCGAAGCGGATCTGGTCTTCGACGTGCGTTTTCTTCCCAATCCGCACTTCATCCCGGAGTTCCGTCCGCTCACTGGGAAGCATCCCAAGGTTGCGCAATACATCCGGCAGTTTCCGCAGACGTCGGAGTTCCTCGACAAGACGACCGACCTGCTTCTCTTTTTGCTGCCCCACTACATTCAGGAAGGGAAGAGCTATCTCACCGTCGGCTTCGGCTGTACTGGCGGACAGCATCGTTCGGTGATGATTGCCGAGGAGATCCGCAAGCGGCTGGCTAAGGCGGGCTACCGGGTCAAGAGCACGCACCGGGACATGCCACACTGAGAGCAGCAGTGCCTCCGTGTGGCTACAATAGCTGCATGTATCCGCTCCAACTGACGCGGCTCCGTCCCTCCGTTTTTGCCGCGGCCACCCGTTCGGAGATGCGCCGGTGAGCGGAGTTCGGCGCATCGGGCGGCTGCTGTTTTACGTGCGCCGTTACTGGCTGCAGGCGATCGCATCGGTTGTGCTTTTGGCGGCGGTTGGTCTTCTGGATGCCTTCCGGGTGCTGCTGATCGGGCCAATCTTCAACACGGTTCTCAATCCGAAGTCACCGAATCGGGATCTGAGCCTCTTCGGCGGACACCTTCATTTCAGCCTGCAGCAGCTTGTGCCTTCGCACTTGCACAACCCATGGAACATCGTCGCCTTCGCTCTTATAGTTTCCACGATCCTGAAGGGTATCTGCGACTACGCCGGCACCTATTTGGTGAACTATGCCGGCTTCGGCATGATTACCGACATGCGGGATGATTTGTACCAAGCCATCCTGCGGCGCTCCGTGCAGTTCTTCCAGAAGCACGCTACCGGCACCATCCTCTCGACGGTCATTAACGACATCGAGCGCGTCCAGTACGCCATGTCGTCGGTCCTGTCGGAGTTTCTCCAGCAATTCTTCACCCTTATCTTTACAGCATGCTTCGCGGTAATTCTCGGCGGAAAACTGGCTTGGGTGCTGCTTATCTTCGTGCCCGTGGTCCTCAGTTCTGCACGCCGCGTCGGACGCAGCGTGCGCCACACGACACGCTTTGGCCAAGACAAGCTGGCCGAGATCCAGAACATCCTGCATGAGACCATCACTGGCAATCGCATCGTGAAGGCCTTCACCATGGAGCGCTGGGAGATGACCCGCTTCAAGGAGGCGGCACGTAGGCTCTTCCATGCCAACCTGCGTTCGGTACGCGCCCAGGCCATCAGCTCACCGCTCATGGATATCATCGGGGCCGTCGCCATCGCGCTGCTGCTTTATGTTGGGCGTGGACAGATCCGCAGCGGTGCCCTCACGACTGGTACATTCTTTGCCTTTCTCGTCGCCGTCTTCAAACTTTACGATCCGGTGCGCAAGTTTGCCCTCTTCTACAACAACTTCCAGCAGGCGCTTGGCGCATCGGGGAACATCTTCGAATTCATGGATGAGCAGGATACAGTCAAGGACCGGCCGCACGCGCAAGGGGTGAAGGCATTCCGCGACCAGATCCATTTTGAAGACGTGCGCTTCTCCTATGCTTCGGAAGAGGGTGAGAAGGAAGTTCTTTCGGGCATCAATCTCACCGTGCCACGCGGTGAAGTGGTCGCCTTCGTCGGACCCAGCGGCGCCGGCAAAACCACACTGGTCAACCTCATCCCGCGCTTCTTCGATGTCACCGGGGGTCGGCTGCTGATGGATGGTCAGGACGTGCGCGACCTGAAAATCGACTCTCTGCGCGGGCTGATTGGCAACGTCACCCAGGAAACGATTCTCTTCAACGACACGGTACGCAACAACATCGCGTATGGTCAGCCGGATGTGCCGCTCGAAAGGGTAAAAGATGCCGCGCGGGTGGCCCTGGCGCACGACTTTATCTCCGCGATGCCCGAGGGTTACGACACCGTGATCGGAGAAAAGGGCTTTCGCCTCTCCGGTGGCGAGCGCCAGCGACTCGCGATCGCGCGCGCTCTGCTCAAGAACGCGCCCATCCTCATCCTGGATGAGGCGACCTCCTCGCTCGACACCGAAAGCGAATCGCTGGTACAAGCCGCGCTATCGAACTTGATGTTGGGGCGCACCGCCTTCGTCATCGCCCACCGACTCTCCACGGTGCGCCGCGCCACGCGTATCGCTGTCGTAGAAGCCGGCAAGATCACCGCCGTGGCCTCGCACGATGAGCTGCTGCACACCTCACCAATGTATCAACGGCTGTATCAATTGCAGTTTGCCGACGACGCAGACTCAACCATCGAGCCAGCTATGGCGGCAGGAGCCAAAGTTTGACCAAGCAGACCAATTCACAGCCGATCTATTCCATGACCGGCTTCGCGCGGCACCGCGGACGCATCAACGAATCGCTCGGCTGGACGCTGGTGCTGAAGGCGGTGAATCACCGTTTTCTCGATCTGCACATGCGCATGCCTGCAGGCTCGGACGCGCTGGAGATGCAGTTGCGTCGCCAGCTCAAATCCGCAATCCTGCGCGGGCATCTCGAAGTCACCCTCACCATCGAGCGCGCTTCGCAGCAGCAGGTGGAGATGGATCACGGGCTGGTCGCCAGCTACATCGCCGCCTTCCGTGCGGCGGCCACGGAGCATCGCCTGCGCGAGACCCCCAGTCTGCAGACCATCCTGCAACTGCCCGGCGTCTTTCGCACCAATGTCCAGGGCGGCAATGGAAATGGCAGCGCCGATGTACGTAGCGCCGAGATGGAGCTGATCGAGGCCTCCGTGGTCGCCGCGCTGCCGGAGGCGGTCTCCGCCCTGCAGGCGATGCGCGGACAGGAAGGCGCGGCATTGGCGGCGGAACTGGCTGCAATCGTGGATCGCATTACCGCGTTCGTCGACCGTGTCACCGAGGTGCACGGGCCCATGCAGGCGGCGCACTTTGAGCGCACCAGCGCGCGCATTGCCGCCTTGTTGGGCGGAGCAGCGGATCGCGAGCGGCTGGTGCAGGAGGCGGCTCTCCTGGCCGATCGCAGCGATGTGAGCGAAGAGCTGGCACGGCTGAGGGCCCACGTCGAGCACTTCCGCCAGATGCTTGCCGGGGGTGGGGAACTGGGCAAGAAGCTCGACTTTCTGCTCCAGGAGATGAATCGCGAGGCCAACACCATGCTCTCGAAGACCGCCGGCATTGCGGGCGCCGGCACGCAGGTGACAGAGATCGGGCTGGGACTGAAATCGGAGATTGAGAAGGCGCGTGAACAGGTCCAGAACCTTGAATAGTGCATTCCGCGGCTCCCACAAAAGCCGTAGGCGGAGCCCGCTTCGACATTGGCCTTCTCCACGGGACGTGCGAAAATCGGTGCAATCTTCGCATTGCATGAATATGGAGAGGAGCCAGAGATGCTAAGCGCATTTGTTGCCCTCGGGACGCTGGTTGGCTTCGTCTCTGCGCTCGCACTGCTCTTCCTGCCCACGTTGGTCGCGAAGTCCCGCAACCATCCGAACACGCTGCCCATCTTCCTGGTCAATCTTTTCTTTGGCTGGACGTTTATTGGATGGGTAATCTCTTTTGTTTGGGCATGCATGCGGCCGACGCAGCCGGTTCTCTACGCGCCGGTGTATCCCGCAGTCATGGCCTCATCCCATCCACCGGCGGCTGCGAACTCCGCCGTATCCATCCTTCCCCCATCGTCGCCCTACGGCAGGGCGAGGTAACCCGGAGCGCGCTTGGCAGGCATCCTCTTCCTTATTTCCGCTCCCTCGGGTTCAGGAAAATCCACCCTGGTCAATCAGCTGCGGTCCGATGTAAGCGGCCTCGACTTCTCCATCAGTTACACCACGCGTGAGCCCCGCGGCTCGGAGCAGGAAGGCCGCGAGTACCACTACATCGACCGGGCGACCTTCGAGCGCATGCAGCAGGCGAACGAGTTCCTCGAGTCGGCGGATGTCTTCGGCAATCTCTACGGGACGGCGCGCCACGCGCTGACCGACGCGGCAAAACACGGCAACGATCTGTTACTCGACATCGACGTGCAAGGCGCGGCGCAGGTGCGTAAGCAGATGCCGGAATCTGTGAACATTTTCGTGATGCCTCCCACTCCGGAGGTGCTGGCGATCCGCCTGCGCAACCGCAGCCGGGCGGAGGGCAAAGTTTCCGAAGAGGATATCCAGCGCCGCCTGGCCAAGGCTCGCGTAGAGATTGAGAACTATGACGAATACGGCTATATTCTCGTCAACGATGTGCTGGACCATGCCGTAGAAGGGCTGGAGGCCATCGTTGCGAGTGAGCGGTACCATCGCGGACAGCCGTCTGGGAGTGCCGGAGCCGGGGATACGAACCGGCTGCTGGCGATCGCCGAACGTTGCCGTCGCAGTCACGCGATGGACCGGGTCATTCCAGTGTTGACGGCGTTCGGTGTCACAGAAACGGCACGCACCCGTTAACGGCAGCAAAGCTTCAGGAGGTCAGAGTATGGAGATCAAACACGGATTCGATAGCAACTATCGCTACGTTCTGGTGGCGGCCCGCCGTGCCCGCCAGTTGCAGGGCGGTTCGCAGCCACTGGTGAACACCCATTCGGCGAAGGCCTGCCGGGTCGCGCAGGACGAGCTGGATGCTGGCCTGGTCGGTTATCAGGACAAGCCAAAGCCGCAAATCGGCGAGCCGCCGGTAAACAGCTTTCTGCGCTAGGCTGGGCGATGCGCCGGTCGGTCGATGGCAGAGTTAAAATCGATCGATATGAAGGTCACGGTCGGTGTCTCCGGCGGAGTCGCTGCCTATAAAGCAGCGGAACTGGTACGCGCGCTGCAGGCCAAGGCGCTGGATGTGCACGTGGTGATGACGGAGTCGGCTACGCGTTTCGTGCAGCCGCTCACCTTCGCCGCCCTCACCGGGCACAAGGTCATCACCGGCCTGTGGGGCACGGAGCAGGCCGAGCCCAACCTCGACTCTGCTATTGAGCACATCGCCGAGGCGCAGTCGACCGAACTTCTCGTCGTCGCGCCGGCGACAGCCGACCTCCTGGCTCGCTTTGCCCACGGCCTTGCCAACGACTTCCTGACAACGCTCTACCTCGCGACGCCCGCTCCAGTAGTCGTCGCTCCAGCCATGAACAGCGAGATGTGGGCGCACCCGGCAACGCAGGCAAATCTCCGCATCCTGGCGGATCGCCGCGTGCACATTGTGCCGCCAGGCGTGGGCGATCTCGCCTGCGGCATGACTGGTCCGGGACGACTAGCAGAGATAGAGTTGATTGTTAAAGTTGTACTTGAACAACTGGATCGCCGGGTCAGCCCTCCTCCCCGCGACCTTGCGGGCGAGACCATCCTCGTCACGGCCGGCGGCACCCGCGAGGCCATTGACCCAGTGCGATACCTCGGCAACCGCTCCAGTGGAAAGATGGGCTACGCCCTGGCCGAAGCCGCCGTAGCCCGTGGCGCACGCGTGATCCTCATCTCAGCCATCTCGCCCCTGACACCCCCACCGGGCGTTGAGTTCGTCCAGGTCACCAGCTCGGAGGAGATGCGCGCCGCGGTCCTGGGCCGGCTCTCAGAAGCGACGATGGTCATCAAGGCCGCTGCGGTTTCCGACTACCGACCCAAGGCGCCTGCCGCGCAGAAGATCAAACGGCGAGATGCGATTCAGCTCGATCTGGAGCCGACCGCCGACATTCTGGCCGAAGTCGCTGCTGGGCGGACTCCTGGAACGCTCGTGGTGGGCTTTGCTGCCGAAACCGAAGATCACCTGCAGCACGGCCGTGACAAGCTGCTGCGTAAGGGCGCAGACGCCCTGGTACTGAACGACGTGGGTCGCCCCGGCGTTGGCTTCGAC
>DASXGY010000417.1:0-2909 GCA_036488835.1 Acidobacteriaceae bacterium | reverse complement strand
GACGATTGCTGAGGACGATTGCTGCGAACAGGGGCGACCGGCCAGTGATGTCGCGGTGACTTATGCACGGCACCGAAAGCGGAGCGAGCCGGTGGTGTGACCCCGCCTGGAAGTGAATCTCTTTTTGCGATCGAACACAGGCTCCTTCAGTAGCCTCGGCAAACGCGAACGCCGCCTTCGGATCTTGAGCGAGCTTGGTCTGGGCTGCTGTCTTGAGTTCGATGTGCAGGTCCGGGGCGGGGTTAACGGCGGCCGGATGCCCCGGAAATGCCGATGTAACCCGAAAATTAACAGCAATCCCCCATTTGGACGGCAGGGAGCGGAATCTTTCCTTGAAGAGGCCGGAGGAAACAGGGTATATACAAGACGCCGGGTCAGAGCATTTTCGGAAGATGCTTCATGCTGCCCGGGAGGAAGTTCCCCTGGAAGGAATGCACTCCGATGAAGGCACAGGCGGCGACAGAGCAGCGCGAGGTGATGGACATCCGGCAGGCGGCGGACTACCTGGGGATCAGCCCGGATACGTTATACAAGTACGCGTCCGAGGGGTTTGTGCCGGCGTTCAAGCTGGGGAACCGGTGGCGTTTCAAGCGCTCGCGGCTGAATGACTGGATGGACCAGCAGAGCTCGGGCGGGAACATGCCTGTGCGGGTAACCGGAAAAGCTGCCGAAGAGAAGCCTGCTCGGGCGAAGGCGAAGCCGGTGCAGAGCGTGCGGCCGGCGCGGCGCAAGAGCGCGGCTCAGTAAACTAATCCAGATGTTGACGGCTTTCCCAAACTCCTCCGCACACGTGTGTGATCGATCGTGATGCGTCTTTCCGAATCATCACGCGCAACTTCGTCCATCCAGGAGCGCGCACGCATGCGCCAGCTGCGCGCCGCGACGACCAAGCAGAAGATCGCCGCGCTGCTGGTGACGCATCTGCCCGACGTGCGCTATTTGTGTGGCTTTACCGGATCGAATGCTGCGCTCGCGATCACGGCGAAACATGCGCTGCTGGTGACGGATGGCCGCTATACCGCGCAGGCTGCTGCCGAAGTAAACGGGGCGGAGGTGCGGATCGCAAAGGGTCCGGCGCTTGCCGAGGCGTGCCGCTGGCTGGCTGCTGCTCGCGTGAAACATGCGTACTACGATGGCGAGCAGACGACGGTGGCTGCGCTCGACGCGATGCAGGAGGCGGTAAAGGGCAGTGCGAAGAATGCGAAGCACTTTTTCCAGCCGTTGCCGTCTCCGCTGGTTTCAACGCAGCGCATGGTGAAGGATGCTGCGGAGATCGAGCGGATGGCTGCTGCCGCAGCGCTGGGCGTGCGGTTGTTCGAGCACATCGTGGGATTCAAAGGGCACGGGGGATTTTTGCGGCCGGGAATCCCGGAGAATGCGGTTGCGGCGGAGCTGGAGTATCGTGCGCGGCTATGGGGTGCGGAGGCAATGTCGTTTCCGACGATCGTGGCGAGCGGTGAGCGTTCGGCCTTTCCGCATGGCACGGCATCTGAGGCGAAGCTGCCGCGGCGCGGGTTCGTAACGCTCGATTTCGGTGTTATTCTCAACGGTTATTGCTCGGACATGACCCGTACCGTGCACCTGGGACGGGCGACGGCGCGCGAGCGTGAGGCATATGACGCCGTGCTGGCAGCGCAGGAGAATGCGGTCGCAGCGGTGGCCGCGGGCGTGAAAGCCGGCGATGTGGATGAGGCAGCGCGGAGTGTGCTGCGCGAGGCGAAGCTGGCGGACTACTTCACGCATTCGACCGGACACGGAGTAGGACTGGAGATTCATGAGTCACCGCGCATCGCCATGGCACAACAGACGTTGCTAACCAAGGGGATGGTCATTACCATCGAGCCTGGCATTTATATTCCGGGCGCGTTCGGTCTGCGCATCGAGGACACGGTGGTGGTGCAGCGGCGCGGATGCCGCGTACTGACCCCAGCCACCAAAGCATGGATCGAGCTATAAAAACGTGACGGCAAAGAAGAGCGCGACAGACAAGAAGAGATTGGGAAGCATGAATCCGGACGAGATAGCAGAGCTGAAACAGCTCATCGAGTTTCTGAAAGAAAACGGCATCGGCGAGTTCGACCTGGAGCGGGGCGACCTGAAGATCCGGTTGAAGTTTGCCGGGGAGACACCGCCGGTGAACCTGTCTCATCTGGCGCAGTTTGCGGCGGTGCAACATTCGGCTGGCCTCGCGCCGGCGACGGTCGCCCACGTCCATCCGGCGGGCGCGCCCGCGCAGGCACCTGCCGCTCCTTCTGCACCGGCGGAGAGCCCTGCCGCACTGACGGATGACGAGGCTGGGCTGCATATTGTGAAGTCGCCGATCGTGGGTACGTTTTACGAGTCGCCGTCGCCGGGCTCGCCCGCCTTTGTGAAGCCGGGCGACACGGTCGAAGTCGGCCAGGTGTTGTGCATCGTGGAAGCGATGAAGCTGATGAACGAGATCGAGTCCGATGCCGCGGGCGAGATTGTGAAGCGCTTTGTGACGACTGGCCAGCCGGTGGAGTACGGACAGAAGCTGTTTGCCGTGCGGCCGAAATAGGGACTGGCCGCGCAATGGCAACGCTCATGGTTGAGCGCCGCTTCGCGCCGGTTTGAAAGAAAGATGAAGCAGATCCCTCACTCCACCTCCGGTTACGTTCAGGATGACGAGGGTTTCGTTGGCTCGCATCGGAATGGTGGGTTGGTTAAGAAGCGGCAGGTCTCTCCACTGCGCCAATCGCTTGCGCGATCGGCTTCGGTCGAGATGACGATTCGTAGGATGAGAGATTGTGGCCGCGCCCCTGCAGCAACGAAGAGGGCGCGCGAAGGGAATGCATGTTTCGGAAAGTCCTGATCGCCAATCGCGGCGAGATTGCGCTGCGTGTGATCTGCGCGTGCAAGGAGCTTGG
The DNA here is from genome assembly GCA_036488835.1 of Acidobacteriaceae bacterium. Classification (GTDB taxonomy): domain Bacteria; phylum Acidobacteriota; class Terriglobia; order Terriglobales; family Acidobacteriaceae; genus KBS-83. Next base: position 21 of record DASXGY010000417.1, on the reverse strand, counting down.
TGTCCGCACGGTGGCCGTTTA
>DASXGY010000408.1:0-2479 GCA_036488835.1 Acidobacteriaceae bacterium | reverse complement strand
GATTGCGGACAGTGCCCAGGCGACGCTCGCGGTCATTCTGATCTACGTGACGCTGTTCATGAACAATCACTTCAGCCATCGGGCGCTGCCGGCATCGCAGTTGACGACCCTGTATCTGGGTGAGAATCTCGCGCTCGCCTTGACGGCGACGGTGCGGCTGCTGGCTATGCCGGACGGTGAGGACCGCTACTTCCACCGCGTGGCCTTCACCTTTGCATGGCTCATGATCCTGGTGTCCACACCGCTGAACTACCTGGACGCCTTCGTAGGGCCGACCAATGGCAAGGCCATCGAGGTAGCCTGGCTGATCCCGTTCCTCGCTGTCCTGGTGATGGCCTTTTCGAAGGAGGAACAGCCCAGGCCCGAGCCACAGGAGAAGCACCGTTCCTGGGGCGCGATGATGGTCTACAACGCGAGCCCCGTCTTCTTCACGCTGTGCGTGCTGCTGCTGGGCGCGCACACGGCGCAGCACCGCCCGGTGGTGGGATTTGCGGCTGTGGTGGGTGCGCTGCTGATTTACACCTTCCGCGCGACCATTCTGCAGACCCGTCTGCGCCAGGTGCAGGAGAGCCTGAACGATTCGGAGCGCAACCTGCGCCTGCTAAACAGCCAGCTGCATGAGCAGAGCCTGATCGACCCGTTGACCCAGATCGCCAACCGGCGCCGTTTCGAGCAAGTGCTGGTGGTGGAGTGGAATCGAGCTTTGCGCTCCGGATGGCCGATCTCGATTGTCATGCTGGACATAGACCATTTCAAGTCGCTGAATGATCGCTATGGGCACCTGCGCGGCGATGAATGCCTGACTGCTGTAGCGCAGATGCTGCGCCGGGATCTGCGCCGCGGCGGAGAGCTGCTGGCCCGTTACGGCGGTGAGGAATTCGTGGCCGTGCTGCCCAATGTTGACGCCGATGGCGCGATGCTGACTGCGGAGGCTATGCGCGCCCGCGTCCACCAGATCGGCATCGAGAACCATGGCTCGCCACTGGGTAGGCTGACCATCAGCGTCGGCGTCTGCTCCGTTGTGCCGGTCACCGGGCTGAACCGGGAAGGGCTGGTAGAGGCGGCGGATACCGCGCTCTACCGAGCCAAAGCCAACGGCCGCAATCGCGCGGAAATCTCCGACATATTACCGCCCGCGAAGCCGGCAACGGGCCGCATGGCATCCAACGTCGGCGCTCACCTGCTCGAAGAGTAGCTTGCCACTGGCTCGCTTTTGCGGGCTACGTCCAGCGCCTGCGAGAGGTCGGCGATGATGTCGCGGGGATCTTCGAGCCCAACCGACAAGCGCACCAGACCGTCCGTGATGCCGATGCGCTCGCGCATCTGGCGCGGGACGTCGCCATGCGTCATGCTCACGGGGTGGGTGATGAGCGACTCGGCTGCGCCGAGATTCTCCGCAAGCACACACAGGCGCACCGCATTCATCAGCGCGATGCCGGCCTCCGCCCCCTGCTTCAGCTCGAAGGACAACATGCCGCCATGGAGGCCATGCTGGCGCTCCGCCAATTCACGCTGAGGAAAGCTGGTGAGCCCCGGGTAGTGGACGCGGGAGACATCGGGATGCTGCTCCAGCCACTCGGCGACGACCTGTGCGGCGCGCGAGTGCTGCTGCATACGCAGCGGCAACGTCTTGATGCCTCGCGCGGTCAGCCACGCTTCGTGCGGAGACTGGATGGAGCCGAGAGTCTTGCGGATGAGCCGCAGGCGATCCAGGATGCGCTCGTCACGCGAGGCAATCGAGCCGCCGACTGTGGCGTTGTGGCCCTCGATGTACTTGGTCGTGGAGAGCAGGGTGATGTCCGCGGCCAGGTCGAGCGGGCGCAGCAGCAGCGGGGTGAGGAAGGTGTTATCGACCACCAGCAGCAGACCGGCGGGACGCGTGATGGCGGCGATAGCCGCCACATCGGTGAGCTTGAGCGTGGGATTCGCCGGGGTCTCGATGAAGACCATGCGGGTGCTCGGCTGGATAGCGGCGCTCACAGTGGCGGCATCGGCGGTATCGACGAAGCTGGCTTCGAGGCCGAAGTTGTTCAGCACCTGATCGAAGAGCCGCACCGTTCCGCCGTAGACCACGTCCGAGAGCACGACGTGATCGCCGGACTTGAGCAGCGCGAGGAAGACGGCGGAAATGGCGGCCATGCCGGTGGCAAAACAGACTGCGGGCGGCGTGTCTTCCAGAGCTCCCAGTGCCTCTTCAAGCGCGGAGACGGTGGGGTTGGAGGCGCGCGAATAGGTGTGGCCCTTGTGTACGCCGACGGCGTCCTGGCGATAGGTGGTGGATTGATAGATCGGTGTCAGCAGTGCGCCGGTAGCGGGGTCGGCATGCAGACCGCCGTGAACTGCGCTGGTGAGGTGTGAGGCAAGGTCAAAATTCTGCGAAGCAGCGCCTTTGGTGTTGGCGGGCTTGGAAGCAGGATGCTTGGAATGATTGGTAGACAAGGAATCCTCCTGGCACGTGAATGTCGGAATCGGACAAACG
>DASXGY010000298.1:0-3226 GCA_036488835.1 Acidobacteriaceae bacterium | reverse complement strand
AGACTCGCGCATGTCCATTCATCTCTCGTGGAGCGAGATCGCGCTGCGTCTGGCCTGCACCATACTCGCAGGCATGATTGTCGGTATCAATCGCGACGAAAAGGGAAGAGCCGCCGGCATGCGGACCAACGTCCTGGTATGTCTCGCCGCTTCCATCTCGATGATCCTGGCCAACGCCATGCTGGACCTTTCGGGAAAGACGTCAAGCTCCTTCGCTGTCATGGATCTCATGCGGCTGCCTCTCGGCATTCTTTCCGGCATGGGCTTCATCGGCGCAGGAGCTATTCTGCGCAAAGGCGAGATGGTGCTTGGAGTGACTACCGCAGCTACGCTGTGGGTGGTTACCGTCCTCGGTCTCTGCTTCGGCGGCGGATACATTTTGCTGGGATTCGCCGGCCTGATCCTGGTCATGCTGACGCTCATGGGATTCAAGTTCATAGAGCATCTTCTTCCTCAGGAGCAGCGGGCATCGCTCTATATCGAGAGTATCGGCGACGACGAAACATCGAGAGAAGTGCGTGCCCTGGCGCAGCATCACGGCATGCACATTCATTCCTGGTCGAGGGACACGTCGCGCAATAATACGCGGGTGAGACTGACGTGCGATCTACGCTGGCGCTCCCGCGATCATGAGGCAGCGGAGCCGGCCTGGATCGAGGCCCTGCGATACCGTGCAAATATTGAGAGAGTTCGCTGGCAGTCGTAGCCGATATGAGCCGGACGAGTCTTGTTCCTCTTCAGCGCGTTCGAATCGGCATCCACTATGCGATCGGTTCTCTCGCAAGCCGCTCGAGCCCGGCGTCTACAGCTCCAGCCATCACGGTGGGGACAAAAAATGGAGCCCGGCTACTGGGTACCGCAGATGAGGTCGGCACCCTGACGCCGGGCCACGAAGCGAGTTTTATCGCGCTCGACAAAGATCCTTCGGCAGACATTCGCAATACAGAGACGATCCTTGCCACGTGGAAGGCTGGGAAGCAAGTGAGCGCGGGACCGCTGGCCGCGGCTCAACCGCAAGGGGACTAAGGGCTGCTCGTGCGTCTTCGACGTGAGTCAAGGTCCGTCCGCTCTGCAATGGCGTTGTGCTCCGCGATGGCGTTGCACTCGGCCGAAGGGTCCATGAACAGCTCCGGATCGGGCAGCTTCGCGTCGAGCAATTTCAGATCGGGCCGTTCAGCACGGGAAAACTCGGGACCGGACAGCTGTGGTCGGTGCCGCGCGATATTCCGGGTCTTTGCGCTAGGGTCTGGATGCTTGCGAATCAGCCGGACGAGCTCGCGGATTCTGCGAAGGGCGGGAGAAGGGGAGAAAACCATGGGGCACCTCGTATTCGCCTTTTGTTCGCCTAGAATAGCAAGACGATTCCTGTTTCGGAAGTAACCTCGGTCTGTGAATTTCAATTCCCGCCGGAGCTCCCTAAGTCACACAAATCAGGAGGGATGGGGCGCCTGAGTCCATTCGCCCGTAGGATCGGGGCTATGCGGTCGGGTGGTGAGCGTGACGGCTGCCGCGAGGATGAGCACGCCGCCGATCCACGCCAGTGGACCGAGCCGGTCGCCGAGCAGCTCGACCCCTAGAAAGGAACCGAGCATGGGCTCGATATTGAGGAAAACAGCAGCGCGCGAGGCCGGCACATGATGGATGCCCCAGTTCCATAGCAGCGTCGAGCCGGCAGTGCAGAAAAGACCGCTGGCCGCTGAGGCGAGCCACGCCGACAGCGGGACTCCATGGACCGGCGGCGCTCCGTCCTGCAACAGCACCCAGACAGCGATCATGACGGCTCCGGAGTAGACGCCGTAGACCGTGATGACAGCGGGCGGATGGCGCTCCATGAGCCGCTTGTTCATGAGAATCCAGAAGAGCGAGACCAGCAAAGCGGCGAGGACGAGCAGATCACCGACCAGCGACGGTCCTTTGCCTCCTAACGAGTGATGTCCGCCCAAAACAATGAGGGCTACTCCAATGGTGGAGCTGACCAGTGCTGCCCACCCGATGCGGTCCAGGCGCTCGCCTGCGAAGAGCGTTGCGGCCGCACCGAGCAATACGGGCATGCTGCCGACCATCAGCGATGCGTGCGAGACAGTGGTGAGTGAGAGCCCGTAGAACTGCACCAGGTATTGCACCGGTATGCCGAGAAACGATGCGATGAGGAGCAGCCGCCACTCGCGCCCGTTGAGTTGCGGGCGATGACGAAGGGCAAACGGCAGCAGCCCGATGCACGCGAAGACGAAGCGGTAGAAGACCATGTGACCCACGCCCATGTAGGCCAGCACAACTTTGCCGAAGTAGAAGCCCGTTCCCCAGAAGCAACCGGCCAGCGCGCACGCGCCATAGCCAAGCCAATATCCGGCGGTGCGCGGATGCTCGAGCGTGGAGGGCATAGGACTAATCTAAACGGCTGGCTTAGGGGCCGCAGGCGAGTGCGCCGGCATGGCGGAGCTGGAAAGCGCAGCAGCGGAACTTGTCAGATGCCGATGAGACCAGAGTGAATGGCCCAGAGCGAGAGGGTGGCGACGATGATCCACAACACGACGCCCTGGAGCATGGGGCGCACTCCAACTTTGCGCAGAGTGGCTTTCGAGATCCCAGTGCCGATGAGGAAGAGCGTGACGGTGAGGCCGCTGCGGCCGAGCTTTGCGAAGGCGGCGAATAGCGGCGCGAGCGTATGCAGGTAGGTGTTGGCGACAGCGGCGAGACAGAAGTACAGGATGAACCACGGCCACTGGATGCGCGTGCTGCTTTTTGAGATTGCCGCGGTTACGAGTGCGAGGGGCACGATCCACAAGGCGCGGGCGAGCTTGACCGTGGTGCCGACGGTGAGCGCCTGCGGCCCATAGTGCGCGGCAGCGCCGACCACGGAGCTGGTGTCGTGGATCGCAAGTGCCGCCCACAACCCGAACTGGGACTGCGTGAGGTGCAGCGCAAAGCCGATCATGGGAAAGATGAGCAGCGCGATGGCGTTCAGCGTGAAGACGGTGCCGAGCGAGACCGCCATATCCTCATCGCTGGCCCTGGTGATGGGCGCGATGGCGGCGATGGCACTGCCGCCGCAGATCGCAGTGCCGCAGGTGATGAGGAATGCGGCCTTGGGATGGACGCTGAGCAGGCGGCCGAGCAAGGTACCCAGCAGGATGGCGGAGACGATGCTGATGGCGGTGTAAATGAATCCCGAAGCGCCGGCATGCACCACCTGGTGCAGGTTCATGCCGAAGCCGAGCGCGACCAC
>DASXGY010000276.1:0-7427 GCA_036488835.1 Acidobacteriaceae bacterium | reverse complement strand
ATTTGTCAATACGCTTACGGCCGCCTTGCTTTCCGGGTAAACCACATTCTGCGATACGAAACCGGACACCTCGCCGCTATGGGAGATGACCCGCTGTCCATCGCGCTCACTTATCTGTACGCCTAATCCGTAGCCGGTCGGTTTGCCGCCCTTGAGCTTCACGTTGGTGAACATCGCGTCGTAGGACGCCGCCTTGAGTAAAGTCCGATTCATCATGCTGATGTTCCACAGCGCCAGGTCGTGCGGCGACATTGCCAGTTCGCCGGCAGCGAACATCCAACCCGTACCCTCCAGGGGCGCCGGACGCAGCGGTCCCAGCGCATGCTGGTAATAGCCGGTCGGATCACTTGGCGGCAGATGGCTTGCATCCTGGTCGCGTACGCCAGTCATGTGCAGCGGTCCGAAGATGCGGGTGCGCAGTTGCTCCACCAGCGGCTTGCCGCCAACCATCTCGGCAATGCGTCCTGCGATCACGTAATTCGTATTCGAATACTGCCATTGCGTGCCGGGATCGAAGTCCAGCGGCTTTTCACCCCACACGTCGAGAATGTGCTGGGCCGTAGTGGGTACCATCATCGTGGTCATCACGTAATCTTCCGGCCAGAAATCCTGATAGCCCGCCGTCATGGACAGCAGCTCCCGCACCGTCACCTCGTTCGCCCGTGTCAGCTGCGGCAGATACTTCGCGACCGGATCGTCCAGCGTCATCCTTCCGTCTTCGATCAGCATCAGGATCAGCGCCGCGGTGAATTGTTTGCTCACTGAACCGATCGAATACTGCATTTCGGTGGTCGCCGGCATGGGCGGCTCCAGCCGCGCCTTTCCGTAGGCATGCAGATAAACAATCCCGCCGTGCTGCACCAGTGCAACGGAAGCACTGGGAATCCCAGTGTCGGCGATCACCTTCGCCACCGCTTCATCCACTCGCGCCGCGTTCGCCGCGTCGAGCATATTCGCGGTCTGCGCAGAAAGCGTTGCGGGGAGCGTGCCAAGTAGCAGGGAACAAGTCGCCAGTAGAACCATTCGAAAGCGCATGGTTGGGAGAGTATCAAGAACCGGGCGCAACCACGTTCAGCGCCACTTGCCGGTGGCGTTCTTTACGCTGAACAGGTCATACTGGACTGGCGCGCACCACATCCATGCTTATCCAAACGCACTCCAGACACATGTAGAGGTGAGGTATGTCCGAAAACGACGGTATTGCCAAGGTGATTGAAGGCTACCGGCATTTCAGTGAAGAGGTTTACCCGGAGCATCGCGCCCTCTTCGAGCAGCTCAGGAACAAGCAGAATCCTCAGGTACTCTTCATTACCTGCGCCGATAGCCGCATCGATCCCTCACTCATCACGCATACCGACCCAGGCGACCTGTTCATCTGCCGCAACATCGGCAACATCGTCCCGGCCTATGGAGAGATGATGGGCGGCGTCTCGGCCGTCGTCGAGTACGCGGTGATGGCGCTGAAAGTTACGGACATTATTGTGTGCGGCCATTCCGACTGCGGCGCCATGAAGGCGCTGCGCGATCCCGATTCTCCTTCCCTGGCCACAATGCCCACCGTCAAGAGCTGGCTGAGGAACGCCGACGCCGCACTAGGGGTCGTCCGGGCCAAGTATCCAAACACCTCCGGCGATCACATGACCCGTGCCCTCATAGAGGAAAACGTCCTGCTGCAGCTCCAGCATCTGCGGACACATCCAGCAGTGGCAGGGGGCCTGGCTGGCGGGACCGTCCGGCTGCATGCCTGGATCTACAACATCGGCAATGGCCGCGTTCTGGTCTTCGATGAAGTGGCGCGGGAATTTGCCCCGATCGAGCAGGTGCTTGGGATCGAGCCTGCCAACGACCAGGGCTCCGGACCCCCTGGTCCAGCCATCGGTGCCCACCCGTCCACCAAGGCTGGCTGAAGCTCCAAACAGCAAACCTATTGCAATCAACGTGTTAAGAGCCACGTCGTGGCCGCCGCACGGCCGGCCGCCTTGCTTTGCGAAATTCGGCGAAGAGATTCCAAAGTCGCACGAATCCGCCCATACCTTTTCTGCATCAGATAGATTGACAATAACTCACTCAAGTGCGACATTGGGAAAACGCGCAAGAGCGATGAGGTCAGGAGAGCTATGGCAAAGATTATCGGTATCGATCTGGGCACCACCAATTCCGTGGTCGCTGTTATGGAAGGCGGCGAGCCCAAGGTGATCCCCAACAGCGAGGGTGAGCGCACTACCCCGTCCATTGTGGCCTTCACTAAGACCGGCGAGCGGCTGGTTGGCCAGACCGCAAAGCGGCAGGCGGTGACCAACCCCCAAAACACTATTTATTCCATTAAGCGCTTCATGGGCCGCCGCGCCAATGAAGTCACGGACGAGATGAAGATGGTCCCCTACACCGTCAAGGCGCAGGGGGATCATCTTGTGATCGAGGCCCAGGGCAAGGACTACACACCGCCCGAGATCTCGGCCATGATCCTGCAGAAGCTGAAGCAAGCGGCGGAGAGCTATCTCGGGACCACCGTGACCGAGGCGGTCATCACGGTGCCCGCCTACTTTAATGACGCGCAGCGCCAGGCGACCAAGGACGCGGGCCGCATCGCCGGTCTGGACGTCAAGCGTATCGTCAACGAGCCTACGGCGGCGGCACTTGCCTACGGTCTCGACAAGAAAAAGGACGAGACGATTGCGGTCTATGACTTTGGCGGTGGCACCTTCGACATCTCGATACTCGAGGTCGGCGAAGGCGTTATCGAGGTAAAGTCCACCAACGGCGACACTCATCTGGGCGGCGACAACATCGACCAGCGGATCGTCGACTGGCTGATCGATGAGTTCAAGAAGGAAGAGGGGCTGGATCTGCGCTCCAAGGGCAATGAGATGGCCCTGCAGCGGCTGAAGAGCGCCGCCGAGGCAGCCAAGATCGAGCTCTCTACAACTATGGAGACGGAGATCAACCTGCCCTTCATCACCGCGGACGCTACCGGCCCGAAGCACCTGGTGCGCAAGCTGACGCGAGCCAAGCTGGAGCAGCTTGTTGATGACATCCTGCAGCGCTCGATCGAGCCATGCAAGAAGGCCATGACTGACGCCGGGGTAAAGGCGGACCAGATTCAGGAAGTCGTGCTGGTCGGCGGTCAGACCCGTATGCCGAAGATCCAGCAGATGGTAAAGGAGCTGTTCGGGAAGGAGCCGCATCGTGGCGTGAACCCCGATGAAGTGGTCGCGATCGGTGCAGCGGTCCAGGCGGGCGTCCTCGCAGGCGAGGTCAAGGACCTGCTCCTGCTGGACGTAACGCCGCTCACGCTCTCGATCGAGACGGCGGGTGGAGTCGCAACGCCGATGATCGCGCGCAACACCACTATCCCGACCAAGAAGACCGAGACCTTCTCGACCTTCGCGGACAATCAGAGCGAAGTGGAGGTCCACGTTCTGCAGGGTGAGCGGTCGATGGCGGCGGACAACCGCACCCTCGGCAAATTCAAGCTCGGCGGCATCGTTCCGGCTCCTCGCGGCGTGCCGCAGATCGAGGTCACCTTTGACATCGACGCGAACGGCATTCTGAACGTGCTCGCGAAGGACCGCGGCACTGGCAAGGACCAGAAGATCACCATCACATCGTCTTCGGGCCTGAGCAAAGACGAGGTGGAGCGCATGGCGCGCGACGCTGAGTCCCACGCGGCAGAGGACAAGGAGAAGCGCGATCAGATCGAGGCCCGCAACGGTCTGGACAACATGGTCTACAACATCGAGAAGATGTTGAAGGAGAGCGGCGACAAGGTCTCCGGCTCGGAGAAGAGCGATGTTGAGTCGGCTCTGGCCAATGCCAAGAAGACCCTTGAAGGCACGCCGAGCGCGAGCGAGCTGAACGCGGAGCGGGAGAAACTGACCGCTGCCTCGCACAAGTTGGCTGAGGCCATGTACAAGGCCACCGCCAACGCCGCTCCCACCGACGGTGCCCAGGCTTCTGCCGGAGCCACGGCAGAGGAGCCGAAGAAGGACGAGGGCGTCATCGACGCGGAGTACGTGGACGTCGAAGACAAGAAGTAAGAGTCAGACGGAGGTAACGCATCGGCAGATGACCACGACGGCCTCTGCCGGGGCGATGGTAAGGGGCGCTCGCAGCGAATGTGAGCGCCCCTTGCGATATCCGGCCGATAAAGGAAGCAGGACAACAGCAAAGGACAGCATGCAGCAGAGGAATGGACATACAAAAGGCGGCACACCGGGCACGGCGAGGCTTGCCGAAGGGGATCAGGCAATGACAAATACCATGTGGCGTTGTGTACAGTGGCGCGCCGGTCAGATTCTGAACAAGGTGCTCTTCAATTCAAAATCGGAAGCGGAGAAGTTCTGCGCCCAGATGCACCGCGCCGAACCGGATATCTTCTGGCGCATGGAGCCGATCGAAGCCAGACTGGTCTGGAACTGAGCGGCTTCGCATTCGCAACAGGTAAGGTGACGAGAAACGGATGCCCGAGGGAAATGAAGTTCATCGATTTCGCGATCGGCAGGCAGCGATCTTTATCGGTCGTACAGTGCGCGCGGATTCACCCTCGGGCCAGTTTCCAGATGCAGCACTTCTCGATGGACGTAAGTTGCGGGGGATCATCGCCCATGGCAAACACCTGGGCTACGATTTCGGCCGCGATCTAATCCTGCATGTGCATCTTGGACGATTCGGCGACTTCACGGAGGGGAAGATGCCTCTGGTCGAACCAAAGGGCGCATTGAGGCTACGTATCTCGACCAAAACAGATTGGCTCGAGTTACGCGGTCCTTCCGATTGTTCCATCTACGATCAGGAGAAATGGGACAAGCTGATGGCGCGGCTTGGTCCCGATCCACTTGCAAGAGGCGCTGATCCGAAGCCGGCATTCGCAGTCATCGCCAACAGCAAAACGCCGATCGGTCTTCTTCTCATGGATCAATCGGTGATCTCCGGCGTAGGAAATATCTATCGCGCCGAGTTGCTCTACAGAGCGCGGCTGAGCCCCTTTCGCGCTGGCAGTCAGGTGGATCCCAAAGTGCTTCGGGCCATCTGGAAGGACGCTATGAAGTTGATGGCTGACGGCATGATTGACCGGCGTATTGTTACCACGCGTGCGAAGGACCGGCCTCATCCGCGCGGTCCGGCCGAGCGCGGCGAAGTGCACTATGTTTATAGACGCCAGGGCAAACCGTGTCTGGTCTGCGGCACGGCGATCAAGAGCCGGGATATGTCAGGCCGCACGCTCTACTGGTGTCCGGTCTGCCAGAAGGAGTAGGTCGGCAATCAACGCAGACAACAGGACTGAGACGACACACACACGATGCCATCCACACAAAACAAGGACTACTACGGCTTACTCGGAGTCAAGAAGACGGCCACTGCGGACGACATCCGCAAAGCCTTCCGCAAACTTGCGCGCAAATACCATCCCGATGTGAACCCCGGCGATAAGAAGGCGGAAGAGAAGTTCAAGGAGATCTCCGAGGCCAACGACATCCTGAGCGACGAGAAGAAGCGCAAAATCTACGATCAGCTCGGCTTTTACTCCGACCAGATCGACCCCGCGCAGGCCGAAGCGGCCGCTCGCGGGGGCTACGGACGGCCGCGTCCGGCCGGGGGCGCCGGGACGCAGGAAGTGCCGTTCGATTTTGAAGGCTTCGACTTCTCCAACTTCGAAGGCGGTTCCACTGCGCAGCGCCAGGCCGGATCGACTGCGACCGGCGGCGGTTGGGGCGGCTTCCGCGACATCTTCTCCGGCATCTTCAACCAGCAATCCGGTGGCAGGCAGCCGCAGAGCGGACCGCAGCCCGGTACCGATCTCGAATACACGGTCAACGTGGACTTCTGGACCGCGGTGCGTGGAGGCACGGCACGGCTCCAGATTCTGCGTCAGGAGACCTGCCCCACCTGCCATGGCAAAGCCTCATCTGGCGCCCCCATGCAGTGTCCGGAGTGCCACGGCACCGGCCACGTGACCCAGATGGGTGGGCGCATGAAGTTCAATATTCAGTGCCCCCGCTGCGGAGGATCAGGACGCATCCAGGAAAGCTGCCCCACCTGCCACGGAGACGGTACGGTGCAGCGTGCCGAGACCATTGAGTTTCGCATCAAGGCCGGCACACGCGACGGCCAACGCATTCGACTCGCGGGCAAGGGCAATGCGGGCATCAACGGAGGCCCGGCAGGCGATCTTTTTCTCATCATCCGCTCCGGTCCGCATCCCATCTTCCACCGCGTAGCTGACAACATCGAGATCAGCGTTCCCGTCCGCGTGGACGAAGCAGCGCTGGGAGCGAAGATCGACGTGCCCACCATCGACGGCCGGGCGCAGTTGCGCATCCCCCCTGGTACCCAGAGCGGTCAGAAACTCCGCATGCGCGAGAAGGGCGTGCCCTCTGCCTCGAACGAGGGCCACCGGGGTGATGAGATCGTTACGGTGGAGATTACTGTCCCGCAGCTGCGCGACGAGCGCTCCAAGGAGATTCTGCGGGAATTCGCTCACCTGAATCCGGACGACCCCCGGGCCGCCTTGTGGAGCAAGGTTTAATCCACCGCCGACAATCCTCCTGACGCAGTGAAGGACCTGCAGTTTTGGCAGGTCCTTCACTCGAGCTCGAGGATGACGGTTTCGCAACCAGCTATTGCATTCCGCGAACTGACGCCATGGTCGTAGTCAATGGCTCGCGGGTGATGGTTTCCAGTCTCGATCCGGTCCACAGCATGTAGTACTTACCGCACGTTGCGGCAGAATTGCTATGGCAACCATCCATGACCAACAGGCGGCTGTCTGGCCGATACTGGAAGCCCACAGTCGCGTCGGCGCCGCCCTTGGGAGCGGTCAAATTGTAGCCGGGCTCATAGACATGGCCATTCAATTCATCAACGATGAAGAAGGTGGTGCAGCCGTCGCCGCATCCCCATTGCAGCAGCGCGTAATGGCCACCAAAGTTGCTTCCTTGGCTCGCGCCCTCATGCAGACGGGTGCGGAAATAGGCCTTGGCCGGGCTGTTGATGACAGGTTCAGAGGTCAGTCCCACGGGCACCTTCACGGCCGGATAATCGGTCGTAGCCGGGGTCCAGCTTTGCTGGGCCTGGGCGGGCTGGGCAAGCATGGAAGCGAAGCCGAAGGCGAAGGCGGTAAGGGTGAACCGAAGGCTCTTCATGACCGTAGTGTGCGCGGAAGGGTCGGCGAGCACCAGCAAGTAATCAGTTTTTTCAGTTACCGAAGAGTGGAAATGCGCCCAAAATTACACGTTTCTCCCGATTTGCAACTATTAGTCAACACGGTCATGCGGTGGGCTGAGGCGCGGCTCCAGGAAACCGGCCGAATTCCCGCTGCCGCGGCGTGGCTCAGTAGTGGCGATAAGGAGCCGGAATTCCGCACCGGGGAGCCCGCAGACGGCCTTACCGCCCCGTCCGTGGCCCAGCAGGAGGCCATACTCGTCGCC
>DASXGY010000269.1:0-6320 GCA_036488835.1 Acidobacteriaceae bacterium | reverse complement strand
TCCGCTGGTCGCCAAGCGCGGTCGCGGCACCCGGGTGGAAGACGTAGACGGCAACGAGTTCCTGGACTTCGCCGCCGGCATAGCAGTCACGTCCACCGGGCACTGCCATCCCGAGGTGGTGAAGGCCATTCAGCAACAGGCAGGCGAGTTGATCCACATGTCCGGCACGGACTTCTACTACGAGGGACTGGTCACGCTGGCGGAGCGGCTGTCCGCCATCGCGCCCATGCCGGGGCCCCATCGCTTCTACTACGGCAACTCGGGCGCCGAAGCTGTCGAGTGCGCGCTAAAGCTGGCGCGTTACCACACTGGCCGGCAGAACGTGATCGCCTTCTTCGGCGCATTCCACGGCCGCACCATGGGCGCGCTGTCGCTCACCGCGTCGAAGCCGCAGCAGAAGCGGCGCTTCGCACCCCTGGTGCCGGGGGTGACGCATGTGCGCTATCCGTATGCGTACCGCGGCTGTTCGGGTGGCCCCCAGGAAGAGGAAGCCTTCGCGCTGGAGTGCGCCCGGTATATCGAGGAGAAGCTGTTCAAGACCATGCTGCCACCGGAGGAGGTGGCCGCCATCTTCGTGGAGCCGATCCAGGGCGAGGGCGGCTACGTGGTGGCACCCACCATCTTCATGCAGGAGCTGCGCCGGATCTGTGACCGTCACGGGATCCTGTTGGTGGCCGATGAGGTGCAGTCGGGTGCCGGGCGTACGGGCAAGTGGTGGGCGATCCAGCATACCGGCGTGGAGCCGGATATCGTCTGCATGGCCAAGGGCATCGCGTCGGGGATGCCGCTGGGCGTCTGCATGGCGCGCGCCGAGATCATGGACTGGAAGCCGGGCTCGCATGCGTCCACCTTCGGGGGAAATCCAGTAGCGATTGCCGCGGCGCTGGCGACGATGGATGTGCTGGAGCGCGAGGGCATTGCCAATGCCGCGAAGCTGGGCGATAAAATCATGCCGCGGCTGCGCGGATGGCTGAAGACTCACCCGATTGTGGGCGATGTGCGCGGGCGCGGATTGATGATCGGGATCGAGATTGTGAAGGACCAGAAGACGCGGGAGGCGGCCCCGCTGCTGCGCGACCGCATCGTCGACCTGGCCTTCGACCGCGGGCTTTTGATTCTGGGCTGCGGCGAGACGTCGCTGCGGCTGGCTCCGCCGCTGGTCGTTCAAGAGGGCGAGGTGGATGTGGCGCTCGAGATTCTCGAGGAGTGCATCGGAATCGCGCAGGGCAACGGCAACGTCACCGAGACGAAGCACCAGCAGAGCGTGCACGCCTCCCAAAGCTGAGGGATCTGCCATCCAGGCAGACGCGCCGGCGGCGCGAGTTGTAGGGTTCGCTTCCTTTGGTCGCTCACGCCTCGTGCTGTGGGCGACCAAAGGAACCGGTTCTTTTCGCTTTCTACTTCCCTACTTTTCTTCTTCCAATTCTTCCTCTTCTTCCTCGTCGTCTTCTAAGTCGGCTTCTTCTTCTATGTCTTCTATGTCCCAGCCGTAGTCCTGCGGGGCGAGGGGGATGCCGTCGCTGGTGTAGGTGATGGTGCGTACGCCGTGGGAGGGAATGTTGAGGTGCTTCGCATTCGCCGAGGCGACCTGCAGGCCATAGAGAAGGAGGCCGGCGCGTTTCGGGTCGAGCTGATTGGCGGCGAGAGCCTGAAGGACGTCGATGAGGGCGAGCTGGATGGATTCTGTATCCTCGACCGGCGGGAGGGAGAGCGATGTGTCCTGACCTGCTTGGCTGGCGCCGACAAGATAGGTGCCGTAGTCGATGGTCTGGAGTGCGGCACCATCCGTCTGCGGGGTGAAGGCTGCGGCTTCGGCCGGATCGGATGACTGGCGCGACCCGCGGTCCAACTGGGCCAGCGGCGCAAAGCGGCCGTCAACCTGGCGGTGCGCGTGGCGGATGGTTTGGCGCTGGTGCATGCGGGCGTGGAAGTAGCACCAGTGACTGCCCTGGATGGCGGCAGCGCGGCAAGTGTCACCAGACGGCCTAACATGTCGACATTCCGGATACATTTGAGCTCCCTTCTGAGCTGTTGGCTGGCGTGGCGCTGCCAGTCGGGGGTGTTGAGTAACGTGACCGGGACCCCCTCCCCCCTCCGGTGCGGGAGGCTGCGGTAGAAGTTCAGTCGAATCATGAGGATATGGGCTGTCCCGAGCATCAAATATGTCTTTCTAAAAGGGTTATCGGTAAATATGTCCTGCGATTGGAGTTAGGCCGCTCTGACGACTGGCCCCAAACGCAAAAAAGCCACCCCAATGGGTGGCTTCTGGTGGTGCTTCCTCCAGTGTGGAGGTTGATCTATTTCCAGTGTAGCGAATCGGGTGGGGTGATTTGGCACAAAGTGAGTTGCGAATTGCGCAGCGCGGGCATTTCTTCCCGGATAGGGAATGGAGTCAAGTCTTTTTCATCGTCGCCGGGGAGCGATGCACCGCGATTTCTGGTACCAACGTATTCGGGGGGCGGAGCTTATGGTTCTGACTCAGGGCTGGGTAAACGCGGTCTCCATCGGGATCGTGGGGATGGCGGTGGCGCGGTTGTGGAGATGGCCAGCGTGGTGGCATCGGCATCGCGTGCATCGCAAGAGCGGGAACGGGAGATAGAGCGAGATAGATGCGTGCGCGGCTGCTGCGGGGATGCGATCTAGCGATCGTCCGTCACGGCCTTGACGGCGGCGTGCAGGGCGACGTTGGAGGCCTCGGCCTCATGCCGGGTGACGCCCGGATGCATGGTGGTGCGGAACGGAGCGGAGAGCAGGGCTACGAGGCGCAGCATCTCGGCTTCGATTGTGGTTTTGGTGATGCGCCACTCGTCCATGCTCATGCTGCTAGTAACGCATGAGACGAGGCTGTGGATGGCGCAAAGTGCTGTGCATTTCCGGTACAAAATTCCGGAGTGCCGGGCAGGCGTTTTGGACCGTTATGTCTGGACGGTTATGTCTGGGGGACGGGATCGGTGGCGGGTTCGGCCTCGTGGCGCTGGCGCAGCGGGTGCGGGGTGCTGGTGCGGGACTGGAAGTGGACGGATTTCTGCAGCAGGCCTGCGATGCGCTCCATCTCGAGTTGGATTGCGCCGCTGGTGATGCGCCACTCGTCTCTGCTGCTCATGGTGCTATTCGACCATGCGGAAGCGCGGAAGGCGATGCTACTTGAGACGCATTACTGATGTGGTTCTGGTTTGGTTTTGTACTGTTACCGGGGTGGGATGGCTTCGTCTTTGCGATCGATCGTTCCCGCGACCAATCGTTCTAACGACCGAACGTTCTACCGACCGATCAACTGGCGCGGTAACCTCTTTCGGCGCGGAGCGTCGGAAAACGCTTCTTCATCGAAAGTGGATCGTAGTGCACCGGCAGGGTGAGGAGCCCGATTGCATGCGCATAGGGAATGCCGCGCAGAGTTTGTTGACACTCAGGGCAGACGAGCATGGCGCCGGGCTCGCCCTCGTATAACTGCTGCTTTGGATTGCACGGTTTCAGTGTCATGCACCGAACGATAGCAGCCAGCGCGTTGCACCTGTCAATCCTTTGTCTGACAAGATCTAACAAATTTTCATGACGTCGACACGGCGGCCAGGGGCACGGGTGACGCGCGAGTTATCTCTGTTGCTGGTTGAGATATGAGATAGCCGGTGTGACAGAATCAATGCGATGACCGCGACTAGGTTGGCGACGGCCAGGGTGATGACGGCGATGCTGATGATGACGGCTGCTCTGCAGTTGCCGGCACAGCAGATGCGCATGCAAGTTCCCTGCCCGGTGCTGCTGGTGAGCGGGGATGCCGATCGGGAGACGATCCGGGTGTCTTTTCGGAATAAGGGGAAGATGCCGATTCAGGAGCTGAGCTTTGGGTGCTCGCCGCCGATGAAGGGGCAGGTGCGGGACGCTATCTGCCACATGGAACGTGGCTTGTTCTATCCGGGGCAGAAGTATTCTTTTGCGTTTGGGTATTCGGGCTTGGGTCGGCGGTCGGTGGTGCTTTCGGTGAAGACGGCGATGTTGGGGGATGGGAATGTTTGGGTTTCTCGGCCTTCTGGGGCTTGCCGGGTGTTGAAGGTTTTGCGGAAGAAGTAGTTTGCTGCCGCAGATGTTCGCATGGCGTCAGGACGAGAGATACGATAGGCCATGCTTCTCGTCGAATCGCTGCCGGAGTTTAGTCGAGAGCTGATCGAACTGCTCATCGCGGCCGGAGAGCCAAATCTCGCGGCGCAGATTGATCGTTTAGAAATTGTGGTGAGGTGCAGTTGCAATGACGACTTTTGCGCGAGCTTCTATACGGCTCGGAAGCCCTTCGAGAGGTATGGTGTCGGGCACCGGAGTCTCGGACTAGAACCAGCAGAGGGTCAGATCATCCTTGATCTGATCGACGACAAGATCATTTACGTCGAAGTGCTCTATCGGGATGATGTTCGTTCGAAGTTGATTCCGCTCTTTCTTGAACCTTCCCGATGAATCCGGCGAGGTGATGTCACGCGGATTCTACTGGTATTGTGATTTGGCGATTATGACGGTGCTTGGATATGTGCTGATTGCGGTTGCGTTCCTGATTTCTCTGCCTAACATACCTGCCATTCGGCAGATGGCGGGTGAATGCCGGAAAGACTCTCCGTCTTCTGAGTTCTCGGCGTGGAACTACTTGCCCGCGTGGTGGTACCACGTGCGGCATTTCCCTAACAGCGATCTGCGAAGGCGGCTTCACATTCGGGTGATTCTGGGCATCGCCCTAGTGGCGGCCGGAAGCGTGTTGGTCGCAATGGGGCGAGGGCATTGGCACTGATGGTGCCGGGTGCCCATCCTAGCGTTAGGGTCGGGATGATAATGACTGCTCGATACGCCACGGAACTAAGACGGATACTGCGCCGTTGATGCCCATTGCGTATTGGCGGAAACTACTCCACGGCCATTCTTCAGGCGAAGCGACAAGGCCGCGAGTCACGGGGTTGCGATGTATGTAGCGGAGTTTCTCGATGCGTTTGCGTTCCGTGCGGACATTGAAGTCGTAATAGCGCAACTGCCAAAAGGGTTCAACGGTTTTGAGATGACGGGAGACGGACTGCTTGAGGGCCTGGATTGCCTTGGACAGAGGCTCCTTCTCCGGTTCTGTCACAAGGAGATGGACATGTTCCGGCATGACGACATAGCCAAGGACATAGAAGTTGTAACGAGCGCGTGTCTCTTCGAGCGAGGATTCAAAGCGAGTACAGGATGAAGAAGTGCTGAGATTCGGGCGTCGTCGATAACAACTGAAGGTGAGGAAGTGAAGATCGCCAGTGTGTTGATAACGACGTAGACCCCACGGCATAGTTGGATAGTAGGACGGTGGAGTACGGAGGAGAAGATGACTTTCGTGGGAGGTCTGTGCGTTGTGAACTACCCCACCCTAGCTTTGCTAGGATGGGGCACCCGGCACCCGGCTAAAAGCCAATTCTCTTGGGCTGTAGCGGGGGAATGACCTCTTGGGTTATCAGCCGCAGCGAGACCGAACTCATGTGCGAAATACATTCGACGTGCTTGCCGTTACGATCCTTGCCGATCATGCAGACCGCGTTACTGCCCTGCATGTACATAAACTCAATTTCAAGTTCGTTTTCTCCTGTCCCAGATAGGATCAGCAGCTCTTGGTTTTCTGCCAAATTTCGCTGATGGCCGGTAACGCGTTCTCTTATGGCGTCCATGAACTCCTTGGCTTGTATTTCCCAGAACGGGGCGGCTCGTTGAATATTTCGTTCGATATTTCGAAGTGCGGGAATATCGTACGTTGTGTTCAAGCCTCGGTAAGCATGCTCCACAGTTGCCATCGCGCTCTTCTGCAACTCGCTTAATGCGTCAGTTATCGAATCGCCGTTATTTGGCATTTGACCTCCATAGACTAGACTCTCGCCGTCAAGGCGGAATTGCCCTAGCTGCAGCCACTCGTAGACCCGCAGCTCATGCATCTGTAGCAGCTTCCATTACGAACCATGATGGCGCCGCAGGTGTGGCAGCTGGGGGCGTCGCCCATGTCGTAGAGGTCTTTCATGGCGTCGGCTACGTGGACAGGCGCGGTCCTTGGTGCGGAAGCGGCTGCGGGCTGGCCGATCGCGCTGGATGCGGTGAGGTCTCCGATGACTCCTTCGATGGGGATGCTGGAGGGTAGCGGCATGCTGGCTGCGCTCGCGCCGGCCATGTTGGCGAATAACGGGAGCTGGTGTCCGGAGAGGAAGCGGAGCTGGAGCCAGCGGAAGATGTAGTCCATGATGCTTTTCGCGTAGCCGATGTGCTCGTTGCCGGTCCATCCGGAGGGTTCGAAGCGGGTGTGGGCGAATTTTTCGACGAGGACTTTGAGG
>DASXGY010000261.1:0-11487 GCA_036488835.1 Acidobacteriaceae bacterium | reverse complement strand
GAAAACAGTTACAATCACTGCGCAGAGAAGTTTCTGTTCCCTGCCCAGTAAACGGACCCCACAATGCGCCGCGGTCTGGCACCTATTCAAGGAGAAATGAAGCAGAATGATGCGTATCGCAAGAGTGTGGATGCCGGCAGTTGCCAGCCTGTCGTTGCTCCTCGCCACCACCGGGTGCAGTAAGCTAAAGGCGCGCGATCAGCTCAACAAGGGAGTCCAAGCCTACAAGAACGCCAGGTACGAAGAGGCGATTGAGCACTTCCAGAGCGCGGTAAACCTGGATCCCTCTCTCACCATGACGCATATGTACCTGGCCACGGCCTATGCGCAGCAGGTGGTGCCGAATTCGGACACGCCCGCGAATATGGCGCTCGCGCAACACGCGATCGCAGCTTACAAGGATGCGCTACAAAACGATCCCAACAATGTGAATGCGATCAAGGGCATAGCCGCTATTTATTTCGGCGAAGGCAAGGGCGACGACGCGAAGGCGTGGCAGCAGAAGGTATTGGCAGTCGATCCGAAGGATCCAGAAGCCTATTACACCATCGGCGTTATCGACTGGAACAAGGCACGGAAGAACTCGCTGGATTTTCTTGCAGCCAACGGTCTGACGGAAAAGCAAGCGGCCGATGGGGGCATACCCAAGAAAGAGTGCCCGAAACTGGCAGCCACGAATGGTGCGTTGGTCGACGAGGCGATGGATTCTCTGCATAAGGCAATCGACCTGCGACCCTCCTACGAAGATGCTATGGCGTATCTCAACCTTGCCTATCGTCGTAAGGCGGAGATCGAGTGCGGCAACGACGATGCACGTAAGGCCGATATCCAGCAGGCGCAAGACTGGATTCAGAAGGCACTGGGCGCCCGCAAGGCGAACGTGGAGAAAGCGAACCAGGCAAGCAAGCCGGGCGTGGATACCAACAAGTAGCCGGCCAGCAGGATGACACGAAGGAGCCCGCCAGCGGGCTCCTTCGCTTTTGGCGCACATATTCGTCTTCGAGGCATGAAGGCGCGCGAACCCTGCACCCGCAAGATGTGTATCAGTTTAGAATCCCTCACTGGTGGCTTCCCTGCGCAAGATCCTGATCGCCAACCGCGGCGAGATTGCACTTCGTCTGCTTCGTGCGTGCCGCGAGCTCGGCATCTCGCCGGTGGCGGTCTATTCCGATGCGGACCGCGGCGCCTTGCATGTGCAGCACGCGGACGAGGCGTACCGGCTGGGACCGGCGCCGTCGGTCGACTCCTACCTGCGGGGAGACCGCATCCTCGAGATCGCACGCCAGTGCGGCGCGGACGCGATCCATCCGGGCTACGGATTCCTCTCCGAGAATGTGGAGTTCGCAGAAGCCTGCACGGCCGCGGGGATCACGTTCATTGGGCCGCCGGCCTCGGCCATGCGCGAGCTGGGATCGAAGACGCGGGCGCGTGCCGCGGCCGATCGGGCGCAGATGCCGCGCACCCCGGGCTCCGTGCGCGGACTTACCTCTGCCGAAGAGGCACTGACGCTGGCGAAAGAGATCGGCTATCCGGTGATGCTGAAGGCGGCTGCCGGTGGCGGCGGCAAAGGCATGCGTGCGATTCAAAGGCCGGAAGATCTGCCTTCCGCGCTGATCTCGGCTAGCGATGAGGCGGCGCGGGCCTTCGGGTCCGGCGAGGTGTATCTCGAAAAGCTGATCGAGCGGCCCCGCCACATCGAGATACAACTGCTGGCGGATCAGCACGGCAACGTGGTCTACCTGGGCGAGCGCGAGTGCTCGGTGCAGCGGCGACATCAAAAAGTCATCGAAGAGGCGCCATCTGCTGTAGTCGGTCCCGAACTGCGCAGGCGCATGGGCGAAGCGGCGTGCCGGCTGGCGCGCGAAGCGGGATACGTGAATGCGGGCACGGTGGAGTTCCTGGTCGATGAGGCGCAGAACTTCTACTTTCTGGAAGTCAACACGCGCCTGCAGGTAGAGCATGCGGTCACTGAGCTGGTCACGGGGCTGGACCTGGTGCATCTGCAGATCGCGGTTGCCGAGGGCAAGCCACTGCCGTTCACGCAGGAGCAGATCGTGCTGCGTGGGCACGCGGTGGAGGTGCGCGTGTATGCAGAGGATCCGGATAGCGCCTTTCTGCCGTCGCCGGGCAGGATCACGCGGCTGTTGCGGCCGGGAGGCCCGGGTATTCGCGAGGACGAGGGCGTGTACGAGGGCTGGGAGGTACCGACCGAATACGATCCGATGCTGTCGAAGCTGGTTGCATACGCGCCGGACCGCGCGACAGCGATAGCGCGCCTAGGCTGCGCACTGGATGAATACGTTATCGGCGGTATTCGAACCAACCTGAAGTTGCTGCGCCGCGTTCTGGATGACGCGGACTTCCAGGCGGCGCGCATCGATACCGGCTATCTCGATCGCCTGCTTGCGGCGCCTGCTCCGGTGAGGCCCGACGCAGCCACGGACACAGCTACAGACAGCGCGAGTATCGCGGCTATGGCTGCCGTGATGTTTGCCGCTCCCGCGGCCGCACCCACCACAACACGAGCGCAGACGCCGTGGCAGCACGAAGCGTTGCGCCGAGGGCTGCGCCGATGACTCCGCTCGCGGTGGAGGTGGAAGTGGACGGTACGCTCCGCCGCCTGGCGCTGGAGCGCAACGAGGGTGGCTGGGTGGTCCACATGGATGGCCGCGCCATTCCGGTCGACATGTACGAGCCGATGCCCGGCGTGCTTTCCCTACTCATGGAGGGCCGCTCCTACCGATGCGTGCGCACCGTTATGGCGGATGAGGAGACGATTGCCGTTGGCCCGCGGCAGCATCGGGTTGCGGTGAGCGACCCACGCTCGCTGCGAGCGCAGCGCAAGCGGCCGGGCGCGGGCAATGGCGTGCTGCAGATCAAAGCATCGATGCCGGGGCGCGTCGCGCGCGTGCTGGTGGCGCCGGGCGACGCCGTGCTGGCCCATCAGGGCGTCGTGGTGATTGAGGCCATGAAGATGCAGAACGAGCTGAAGGCTGCGCGCGATGGACGCATTGTGGAGCTGCGGGTCGCAGCGGGCGACAAGGTGGCTTCCGGCCAGGTGCTTGCCGTGCTGGAGTGATGGTTGAGTCGCCCTAGCGGATGCGTTCGCGGCAGCCGCTGTGCCAGCTACGGAAGGCGGCATCGAGAATCTGCTGGTTCTGCACGCCGTCTTCGCCGGTGCTGGCGAAGCTGCCTGTGCCTTCTACCGTGGCAGAAAAGGCGTCAAGCATGCGGCTGTAGGCGTCTGCATTCGACACGACTTCCTGATCCAGGACCCTGCCGGCAGAGTGATGGACGATGGTGACCGGCCGGTCTACGGTGAGGCCGCTCTCTGCGGTGAGGACGCCGCTTTCGCCGACCACCTCGAGGAAGGTGCGGTACTGGGCGCGAAAGGTTACCTGGACGTTGCCCAGCACGCCGCGGCTGAACTCCAGGGTGATGGCTGCGCTTTCTTCAAGCTCACGCTTTGAGTCGGAGGACAGTGCGTGTGATTCGCCGCCTGTCGATGGGCACGACTCGCCCTCGCGTGCGAGGGTGCTGACGGTGAGGACTTCCTGCTGCAAAAGGAAGCGCAGCGCATCGATGGCGTGAATGCCGACATCGCCGATGGGGCCGCCGCACGCCATGCCGCTGTCGCTGATCCAGGTGCGCGGGCTATTGTCGCTGAGAAAGCAGAAGTGCGCGGAGGCGAAGACCGGGTCGCCGATGGCGCCCTTGGCAATGAGTGCCCGCATTCTTTCCAGAGACAGGTTGTAGCGAAAGTTCTGGGCCACGCCGAAGGCACGGCCCGCCGCACGAGCGGCGCTTGCCATGCGGATCGCCTCGGACGCGTTCATGGCCAGCGGTTTTTCGCACAGCACCGCCTTGCCATGACGCAGGGCCAGCAGGGTGTGCTCATAGTGCAGCGCATCGGGACTGGCGACGAAGACCGCGTCAATGAAGGGAGAGGCACACAACTCCTCAGCAGAGTCGAAAACGTGCGCGATATGGAAATGCTGCGCGTTTTCGCGTGCGCGCTCGTGGTTACGGCGCCAGATGCCGGTGAGCTGCGAGTTCTGTGCATGCTCGAAAGCGGGCGCGAGGCGGCGCTCTCCATGATGGCCGAAGCCTAGAATCCCGTACCGGACCATTCTGTTCATGCTAACTTGGCCAACCTTCAGCGATCCTTCACGTTGTTGCGGTAAACGACGCCGCTCTTCATGACGAAGACAGGATGCTGGAGCAGGGTGATGTCCTGGAGCGGATTGCCCTGGACGGCGACGGCGTCTGCCCACTTGCCGGCATCGAGCGAGCCGACGCGGTCGCTCCAGCCCATCAGGTCGGCGGCATTCACCGTGCCGGTGCGCAGTGCGTCGATAGGTGTCATGCCGAAGTCGCGCACGTAAACCTCGAACTCATGTGCGTTGAGACCGTGCGGATAGACTGCGGCGTCGGTGCCCATCGCAACCTTCACTCCCGCGGCGATGGCGTGCTTTGCGTTGACCTTCTCGACCGCGCTCACGTCCTTCATCTTCTGCTGGGAGAATGCCGGAAGGTGTCCGTTCTCGCGCACCCAGTCGATGAGGTAGGCGGTAGGCACGAAGTAGGTGCCGTGGGCCTTCATCACCTTGATGTCCTCATCGTTGATGTAGGTGCCGTGCTCGATGGAGTCGACGCCGGCCTCGCTGGCCCACAGAATGCCCTGCGCTCCATGAGCGTGAGCAGCAACTTTGCGACCCAGGCGATGCGCGTCGGCGACGATGGCCTGCATCTCTTCGAGGGTGTACTGGCTGGCCTGCGGATCGTCGCCCTTGGAGAGCACGCCGCCGGTGGCGCCGATCTTGATCAGGTCCACGCCGTACTTGATGTTTTGCCGCACCATGTGCTGGACCGCCGGTATGCCGTCGGCCACGCCGTCGCCGACATCGTGATAGGACTCCGGTAGCAGATTGTTATCCATGTGGCCGCCGGTGATGCCGAGCGCTGGACCGCTTACCTGCATGTGCGGTCCCTCGATGAGGCCTTCATTGATCGCGTCGCGCAGATCGACATCCGCAAAGCCGTCCGCTCCCACGTTGCGCACGGTCGTGATGCCGGCTTCGAGCGTCACTTTCGCATTGCGAGCGCCGATGAGCGCGCTATTGGCGACGCTGGTCGAGAGTTGGTGGTAAGGGTCGAAGTTGGTGTCGCTGGTGAGGTGGGTGTGGACATCGATCATGCCGGGCAGCAGCGTGGCAGTGCCCAGATCGATGACGGTGTCGCCGGGCTGCGCCTGCACTTGAGAGGTAGGCTGTACGGCAACGATGCGATCCGCGGCGACGACGAGGGTTTGCGCATCCAGCAGGCGACCGGCGTGGACGTCGAGGAGGTGCGCGGCACGGACGAGCGTTCGTGCCGGCGGTTGCGGCTGCGATTGAGCGAAGCAGATGGAAGGAAGAGTGAGGACAAAGAGCGAGCGCAGCAGGGACGAGCGATGGGACACGTGCGGCCTCCGGGAAGTGGACCAGTTTAGCAAGCGTTCAAGTGGACGCCATGTCTACTGTGCGCCCTTCTTGAAGATCCCTTCGGCGTAGTAGTTCTCGACGTGCGCCTGATCGCGCAGCATCTCGTCGTACGCGTTGCGCAGGAGCTGGGAGCGGCTGTCGCGCAGTTGTCCGCGAATGGTCTGTTGCACGCGCGGGTCGTTCAGCTCATATTGGCCGGCGGCTTCTTTGTCGAGAAGCTTATAGATCGCATAGCCGTTTGCTTTGTGGCTCTGGTCGTAGAGAGGTACGACATCGGTCATTTGGCCGGGTCGGAGTTTGCTGATCGCGGCGAAGACAGCGCTATCCTGCCGTAGCTGCGACTCTGTAAGCCGCCCCATATCGCCGCCGCTGCTGGCGGTGGAGGATTGCTCGCTGAACTGCGACGCCAGCGCGCCGAAGTCATCGCCGCTCTCCAGCCTGGTATGGAGCGCCTCGATCTTCTTCTTCGCTTCTGCGTCGGTATTGCCCCTGGCGACCTGCATATTGCTGGGCTGCGTCGGCACGGCCGAGACGATGATCTCCGCGAGGTGGTACTCAGGCTCGACCAGGTTGAAGAGGGATTTGTTCGCGTTGTAGTAGTTGCTGATGTCCGCGTCTGTGATGTTGATCTTGGAGTTGATCTCCTTGTTCATCAGCTTTTCGCTGGTGAGGCCCTGCCGGATTTGCCGTTTCAGATCATCCATCGTCATGTTCTTTGCCTTGAGCTGACGGTTGAACTCCTCCTGCGTGTAGGGGGCCTTGATTTCAGCGAGCTTGGCGTCGACCTCTTCATCGGTGGCGACGAGGTTGAGCTTGGCGGCTCGTTGCTGCTGGATCTCGTTGTCGATGAGCTGGCGCAGAATCTCCAGGTGAGCGATCTGGGATTGTACCGGTGACGGCTGCTGGGGGTTGTTCCCGATATTGGAGTGGTAATAGCGCTCCAGCGTGGCCTGGTCGATGGGGTGGCCGTTGACGGTGGCGACGACGTCGGGCTGGTGCGGACGGTTGCAGCCGCCGGCCAGCGTCAGACCCAGA
This sequence comes from Acidobacteriaceae bacterium, assembly GCA_036488835.1. GTDB lineage: Bacteria > Acidobacteriota > Terriglobia > Terriglobales > Acidobacteriaceae > KBS-83. The sequence continues at coordinate 4,969 of DASXGY010000261.1, read as the reverse complement.
AGACTCAGGGGTAGAAGAGCGAAGCCAAGCGAGGTGGAACGGCGGAACGGGGAGGGGACGGCAGGGCTGGATGCAGTCGGCGGAACTTCTGGCACTCTGTCTCCTTCGAGAGGCGATCTAACGCGGAGCGCATCTCACCGGCTCGGGTGTGGGCCCGGCGCCGGCTCACCAAGCTTATCGTATCTCCCGGTGCGTCTCCCCATTGCGGCACCAGCCGGAACGCCAGCGTGCCGGCTGGGTGCGCAGGCTTTGCAACGGCAAAGCCCATGGGAAATCGGTTAGCGCGACGGAGCCGGCGACGGCGTTGGCGGAGTTGCCGGCGGCGGTGCATCTGTCCGTTCGGGCGGCGTGATGCCATCCGCCTTCAATGCGCGATCGATGGCGTCCCACACGGCCGATGTCGGCTGGGCGCCGGCGGCGATGCGCTCCCCGTCTACGAAAACCTGCGGGGTGCCGTCGATGCCGAGTTTCTCTCCTTCGCGCATAGAAGCGCGGACAGCGGATTCGTCCTGCTTGGCGATACACGCATTCAGCTTCGTGTCGTTCAAGGCGGCCTTTTTGCCGATGGCACGCGCCTGCCCGTCCAGGGCGGCGAAGGACTGCTTCGCGTCGTCATGGTTGCCGTCGATCTCATGGCCATTGCTATGCGTGTAATCGACGAACTGCCAGTAGGCGTCGCCATTCTGCTCGCCCAGGCAGTTTGCATCCACGGCCGCGTGCATCGCCCAGGGGTGAATCTCGACCAACGGGAAGTCCTTATAGACGAAGCGCACCAGATCCTTGTAGTGATCGAGCGTGGCTGGAAAGAGCTCCTCGTGCATGCGGGCGCAGTAGGGGCACTCGAGATCGTCGTAGTTGACGACGGTCACTTTCGCGCTGGGATTGCCGCGCATCGGCCGACGGTCGACCGAGTAAATGGATTGCGGGTCCTTGCTGATGTCGAACTTCTCCAGGCGCGCCAGCGTGTTGCCGTCCTTCGAGAGCAGGAAAGTGACGGTGGTCTGCTTGCCATTGTGCGAGAAGGTGACGGGCAGGTTGTCGAATCCCGGAATATCGCTCTTGGTCTTGCCGCCCAGGGAGACGTCGTAGTTCGAAGGCACGTTGAATTGCGAGCGCACCAGGACCTCAATGCGACGCTCTACTGAGGCATTGGGAGGAGGGGTCTGGGCCCGGCAGCCGAGAGTGACGATGGCGGCCAGCGCACAGGCGAGGACAAGTTGGGAACGGAACAAACAAACCGCCTTTCGCTGCGGGACGACGTGCCATTCCCATTATCGCAGGGCCCGGCGAGCGCGTGCGAATGGCGGTGACGGACGCTGCTCAACCTGGACCTAGTAGATCAGCTGGGAGCGATTGATGTTGCCGGCGGTGGCGATGCCAGCAAGGGTGAAGTTGAAGCTCTCGTAGTTCTCATTGCGCTCCGCGCCGAGGGCGAGACGCCGGTATTCCACGGTGAGGCCGCAACAGTTCCAGTTGTAGCTGGTCTGGACGCCGCCGTACTGCAGCGCGTCCTGGTTCAGATCGTAGCCGAGATTCATGCCGCCGCTGAAGCCGGTCTTGGTACCGGCGCCGTATCCGAGCGTGGCACGGATCTGCTCATAGTTGGTGATCGTCGAGGCCGTGCTGGGGGCGGGCAGGGTGCTGGGGTTCAGGGAATCCAGGCGCGCAGCGCTGATGGAGCCGAAGAAGCCGGCGTGACGAATGTCGGCATAGACGTTGCTGGCGTTGATGCGGCCTGCGTGGGGATCGTAGTCCACATCCCAGCCGAAGGACAGCGGTTGGTTGGTGCGCAGCTCCAGCCGCGAGATGAGAGGGGAGTAATCGCGTGGTCCGGCGAGGAAGGAGACGCCGGTGAGGTTAAGCGTCGTGGCCAGCACGTTGCGCCGGTTGTCGAAGACCGCGCCGCCGAATCGCGGATCGAAGTAGTGCTCCTGCGCCAGCGTCCAACTTAGGGATTCGCTGGTGTCCGTGTTGGAGCAATCGTGATAACCGACCGGGAGGTACACGCGGCCGAAACCTTCGGGAGGAAGTGGCGGATTGCCGCAAGGCTTTGGGTGCAATTTTTTAAGATAGAAGCGCTGAGTAACGGAGTATTCGATTTCGTTGGTGTCACTGGCCAGGTCTGTCGGATCGAAGCGCAGGATGTTGCGGAAGTTATCGATGCCGGAGATGAACTGATAGTGGGCCTCGGGCTCGATGGTATGGCGCAGCACGCGATCGAAGTGGGCGAGCCACGCCGGAGCGAAATCGCGCTCCATCACCGGTGCGCGAAGCTCGAGGCCGGCTTCCACATCCTTGCGGTTCAGGCTGGCCGAGCGATATACGGGAACAAAGGCCTGAGTGACTGGATCGAGAACGGAGGTGGGGGCCTGGCTCTTGGTGTAGAAGGATTCGCGGATGGCCACCTCGGGACGGATATCGAAGCCGCCCAGGTGGAACGGGGCCGAGAGGCCGGGGTAAACATCTGCACGGCCCACTTCGTGAGCGGTCTCGAAGCCGGGCTCATGCCGGTTGAGTCCAGCCACACTCCCGTTGGCGGTCCACAGCAGCCAGGTGCCGGCGAGTGGACGTTCTACTGAAGTGATATCCACCGTCGGCAGATGCGCGATCACCACATCCTCGATGAAGGGGCTCACCTGGGCGTAGTTGATATAGCGGTTGAAGCTGGCTGTCTCCGAGACGCCGCCGCTGTTGTGGGTGAGGTAGATGTTCGAGTTCACCTGGGTCGCCGTGGCCTGGGAGAAGCTCTCCGCGAAGGCCTCGCGGTAGATGATCGAGCTCAGGTATTCGGCATTGCTGACCAGGCGGGTGTGGTCGCCAAGGCCATGCCGGCCGTTGATCAGGATGTCCTGGCCGCCCTGGTTGGTGAGCGTGGTGCCGAGCAGGATGCCGCGATCGAAGAGCGCGGTGAAGCGGATGTCGGCGAAGTCATCACCGTGGCCGCGGTAGCGAAACTCACCACTTGGGGCCCAGCCGCGCTTGGAGTAATAGTCGGTGCCGATGGTCAGGTCCATGCTGCGGTTCAGCGCCAAGTAGTATTGCTCGCCGAAGACGCTGCCCTTGGTGTTGGACTGCGAAAAGACAGGGATCAGGAATCCGGACTGGCGGTCCGAGGACATGACCGGATGGGTGACATAAGGCAGATAGACGATGGGGATGTTCAGGATACGAAAGAGCGCGTTGCGTGCGCTCGCCTGGCCGTTGGCCACGTCGATGCGGCCGGCCGCGATCACCCAGTCGGGATGCGGCAGGCGGCAGGAGGTCATGGTGCCGTCGATGACCCGGAACTGCTCGGGTCCGCTCTTGATGACGACGCGGCCGGTGAAGAGAAACGGGTTGGTTGTGGTGTAGATGACCTTCTTGCGGCTGGCGTTCTCGCGTACGCCCACGCTGCCGGTCACGTTGTAGAAGCGGCCGGTGTCGAGATCGAGATTCAGAGTGGCGTGATCGGCGAGGATGTGCTCGTCGGCTGGACCGCCATCGAGCTCCACGTGCCCCTCGGCGCGCGCTTCGCCGGTGTCTTCGTTGTAGTTCATGCGGTCGGCATGAATCACGTAGTCCTTGTACCGGATCTCAACGTCGCCGAGCAGCGTGTAGACGGAGCCGTCCTTTCGCTGCGTATTCGCTGCAATGTGGACCGGGACCAGCACCTTGCCAGGTCCAGGGGCTGGCTCAAGGCGCGGCAACTCGTCGGCGTCGGGTGCGTCCGGCAGCGCGCCGGATGCAGGCGCGGAGGATGATTGCGTCTGCTGTGCCGGTACCGCGCTTGATTCCGGGTGCCCGCTCTGCCACGCCCAAAGTGCAAGCTGCGGATGACACAGCCACACCACCGTGATACATAAAAAACTGCGCAGGTTCTTCGGCACGGGCAAGGCCAGAATAGCAAAGGCGATGCTTGCTTCGAATTGCGAACGCCCGCGCAGCTCTGGCTCGGCCAACGCTCCCCGTCGCATCTTCGCTGTTTGTCGCGATGATCCGGCGCGGCTTCGTTCCGTTTCTCCGCGCTTCGCGCAGGAAGCGAGGGACGCGCGAGAGCGCGGGACGTGCATGGCGCAGCAGCGGTCCAGTGACACCGGAAGCAGGGACGAGAGTGATGGCCAAATTCGTGCCGGATGATGTACCAGCGTGGAAGACGGAGCTGACGGAGAAACTAGCCGCCAGCCGTGCGCGCCGGTCGGGCCGCGGCACCAGCCAGCCTCGTCTGCCGCTGGAACACCGCTCCAACGATGCGGAAGAGCCCGCCCGCGCCAATGTTGCCGCAGCGGTAGCGGCTCGCTATGCGGGGCGCCCCAGCTATCGCGAGGTGCTGGAGCGCGAAGCCGAAGAGGCGGCCCTGGCGGCGGAGCAGGCACTGGTGGAAGCGCAGGCCGCGCAGGAAGCAGTGCGTCGCCGCATGGAAGATGCGCGCCTTGCGGAGGCCGCCGCTGCCGAAGCGCGCGACGCAGAGGAGCGGCTGCAGGCCGAGCAGGAACGCGTGGAGCGCGAAAGCGTCGAAGTACGGTACGAGATGGACGAGCGCACGCGCCGCCAGATGCAGGCCTATGAGGCCCGCCGGTCTGCGCGACCGTCGCAGTCCTCGCATCCGCCAACTCCGCCGCAGATGCCGCCGGTCTGCGATCCTCTGGAAGAGGAGACGGTGACGCCGGCGATTCCGCTGACGGCGAACCTGATCGAGTTTCCGCGCGAGCTGGTGGCTGCGCGCAAGGCGCGTCCGCGACTGGCGGAGGGGCCGCTGCGCGATGCTGAGCCGCAGTCCGGACAATTGCGCATCTTTGAAGTGGAACCGGAGGCGATCGATCACCGCCCCGGAGTGCCTCCGGCGGCGGCTGGGCTCGACTGGTCGTCCATTCGGCTGGATGCGGCGCCAGAGCGTGCGGCGCGCATTGCGCGGGCGGCTGCGGAAGCAGCAGAGGTTCCGATCCGGCCTGCCGCGCTGGAAGACCGCATTATGGCTGCGCTGGTGGATGGA
>DASXGY010000243.1:0-4308 GCA_036488835.1 Acidobacteriaceae bacterium | reverse complement strand
CCCATATCCCACCGGCCACCATCGCTCCGGGTGCTCGATCACCATCGGCACATGCACCGGGTTGCTGCCGGGTACAAGCTGCGCGGTGATCTCCGGAAGCGAGACACGCTCACCCTTTGGCGTCGTATACGTAACCAATATAGTTGCTTTAACGGCCGCCGAGGCTTCTACTCTCACCTGTGTATCGAGCGACGCGGCATCTGCCGTGACCGAGCTCTGGAGCACGTGCAGCGTCTCCAATCGCGCAGCATCCCAGGTCTCCAGCCGCACCGGCTGCCAGATCCCTTCGGTCACATAGCGCGGCCCCCAGTCCCATCCATATTGATAGGCCGCCTTGCGGATGTAATTCGCCGTCTGCACCCCCTTCGGCTCATCGCCAAAAGCGGAGTCGAATTCGCCCGGCAACTGGTACGCGCGCTTGAGCGTGGCCGGTAGCAGCCGCCGGATCGGCGAAGCAAATGTCACCGTGAGTTCATTTGCGCCACTGTGCAGCACTCCCTTCACCGGCACGCGCCAGCGGCGAAACATGTTGTCCGCCTCCAGAATCTGTTGCCCGTTCAGCCGCACCGTCGCATATGTATCCAGCCCGTCGAACACCAGGTCGACATGCTCATGCGTCAGGGTCGCGGCATCCACGTTCACCGTGGTCCGGTACTCCCAGTCTGCAAGGCCAATCCACTGCAGCTGCGCCTCGTGCGCTCCGGTAAATGGATCCGCGATCAATCCATTGCGCAGCAGATCGGTCTGCACGGTGGAAGGAACAGCCGCCGCGTGCCACTGCTGGGCCGCGGCGTGTGCGGCCGCATCCGGTGTAGAGGCGGCAAGGCGAAATTGCCATCCATTCACTGCTACTCCGGGGGCCGAGGGAGTCTCGCCGTGGCACGGCACCGGAAGGAGCATCAGCAGAAAAATGCCGAACAAGATGAGAACAGTCCCTGCGCGGAACAAGCACCACGTAGCTCTTGTTCGCGTTGCATTCGGTTGCTGCTGCAGATATATGTTCTGCAGCCTTGTAAAGCGCACGCTCGCTCCTTGCCTCTGTACATTTTCTGACTGAAAATCGTCAGTTCAGAGTTGTAATTTGATCGTTCCAGCTTAATATGGACACTTCCGCTGCATCCGCTCTGCGAAAGCTCGGCTCACACCATGTCGTCAGGCATTTCCTTGAACGCATTGAGAATACTCCCGCGCGCGAAGGGACATAGGAAGCATCGCCGCCGCCATACCTTCGCCTGCATCGCCGTCCTGGTCGCGGCCAGCGCGGTTCTGCGTGCCGCAGCGCAGACGCCCGCAAGCGGCGCTGATCCGAATGCGCCGACGGCTGGCACGCTGACGCCGGAGGAGATCGACGCGCAGTGGATCGCGGCCAACAGCAAGTTCGATGCCGAGCGCAAGCGCATCCTCGCCAATATGGATCGCACTGTCGCCGCAGGCCCATTTCGCGATGACTGGCAAAGCCTGCGTGCCTACCAGGCGCCGGAGTGGTTTCGCAATGCGAAGTTCGGCATCTTCATTCACTGGGGCGTCTACTCCGTCGCCGGCTTCGGCAGCGAGTGGTACTCGCGCAACATGTACCAGCAGGGCTCGCCGGATTTCGCGCATCACGTTGCCACCTACGGTCCGCAAACGCAGTTTGGCTACAAGGATCTGATTCCCAAGTTCACCGCGGAGCACTTCGACCCCGACACTTGGGCAAAGCTCTTTCATGATGCCGGCGCGCGCTACGTGGTCCCCGTGGCCGAGCACCACGACGGCTTCCCCATGTACCAGTCGAACCTCACCGATTGGTGCGCCGGCAAGATGGGCCCCAAGCGCGATGTCCTTGGCGAACTGGCGAAGGCCGTGCGTGCGCAGGGCATGCATCTCGGCGCCTCCTCTCATCGCGCGGAGCACGACTGGTTCTTCGATGGCGGCCGCCACTTCGCCTCCGATGTCAACGATCCGAAGTACGCTGCCTTCTACGGCCCGGCCCAGCTTCGCCAGCTTGAGGGAGAGAACGGAGACGAACTGATCCACGACTTCACCTACGTCTCCGATGCCTATACGGATGATTGGCTCGCCCGTACCGCGGAGATCGTCGAGCGCTATCATCCCGACCTGATCTACTTCGACTGGTGGGTCGGACAACCGGACTTCCGCAACCACCTGGAACGCTTTGCAACCTACTACTACAACCACGCTGCCGCGCAGCATCAGCCGGTCGTGCTCTTTTACAAGCTCAACGATATGGCCGACGGCTCGGCCACGCTCGACATGGAGCGCGGCGGCCTCGGCGATATCCGCCCGCAGCCTTGGCAAACCGACACCTCGCTTTCCAACGGTTCGTGGGGCTACATCGAGCACGACACCTACAAGTCCCCGGAGGTCGTGATTCACCAACTCGCCGATGTCGTCAGCAAGAACGGCAACCTGCTGATGAACGTTGGTCCGCGGCCGGACGGCACAATTCCCGAAGGCGCAGCGAAGACGCTGCTCGCTGTCGGCACATGGCTGAAGGTGAATGGAGATGCGATCTACGGCACCCGCCCCTGGCGGCAGTTCGGCGAAGGCCCAACCAAGTTCGAGGCTGGCTCCTTCCACGACACGGAATCGAAGCCCTACACCGCAGAGGACTACCGCTTCACCACGAAAGACGGCGTACTCTATGCCATCGAGCTCGGCTGGCCGAAGGATGGCGAGGCCATCATCCACGCGCTCAGCTCCGGCGTCGGAACACGCGAAGTTGCTTCCGTCGAACTGCTCGGCTCCACCGCGCCGCTCACCTTTCAGCAAAAGCCTGACGGCCTGCACATCCATGTGCCGGCAGAACCCGTCGGCCAATACGCATACGCCTACCGCATCACCTGGCGTCCATAGAGGGACGGATGAAATACCTGCTCACCTGGCTCACGCTGCTTGCCGCGACCGCGGCCCTCGGCCAGAACTTTGTCGACGTAAAGCCGACGCCGCAGCAGGTCGCCTGGCAGGACATGGAAATGGGCGCCATCCTCCACTTCGGCACCAACACCTTTCTCAATCGCGAGTGGGGTGACGGCACCGCGCAACCCAGCGTCTTCGACCCGCAGCATGTCGATACCGATCAGTGGATCGAGGCCGCGAAATCCGCAGGCATCCGCTACGTCGTGCTGGTCGCGAAGCACCACGATGGCTTCGCCCTTTATCCCACCGCGCAGACCGACTACAGCGTCAAGTCCAGCCCGTGGCTCGGCGGCAAAGGCGATCTGGTTCGCATGGTCTCCGACAGCGCGCGCTCGCACGGACTGCGCTTCGGCGTGTATCTCTCGCCGTGGGATCGCCACGATCCGCGCTACAAAGACCCCGCCGCCTACGACAAGTATTACCTCGCGATGCTGGAGGAGCTGGCCTCGCACTACGGCGAGCTCACCGAGTTCTGGCTCGACGGCGCCGGCAGCACCGGCCGCACTTATGACTTCGACACCATCATTGACAACCTCCGCACCTATCAGCCCAATGCGCTCGTCTTCGCCGATGTTGGCCTCTTTAAGTACGCAGACCTGCGCTGGGTGGGCACGGAAAGCGGCAAGGTGGACTTCGAGAACTGGAACGTCGTCGATCGCGCCGGCTATCTGCGCTGGCGTCCCGTAGAAGCGGATACGCCGCTCCACACGGATCACTGGTTCTGGCACCCCAACGATGAAGCGTCGCTCAAGTCGGTCGATGAACTGGTGAAGGAGTACGACCAGACCGTAGGCCGCGGTGCCCAGCTCATGCTCGGCCTTGCGCCGGATAGCACCGGCCGCCTGCCCGCTGCGGACGTTGCGCGGCTCAAGGAATTCGGCGACCGCATCCACCAGATCTACGGCAACAATCTCGCGCTTCATGGCAAGTACACGCCAGAGACTGCGGCAGCCTTCGATGGCGACGCAAATACGTATTGGCAGGCTCCCGCTTCCTCTGGCAACGTCGCGCCCTCCATGCTGACGGTTCAATTCCTGCAACCCGCGACCATCGATCGCACCGTTACCATGGAGCGCCTCAACGACGGGCAGCACATCACCGCCTACAGCATCGAAGTGGAAGAGCGCGGTCAATGGCGCGAGGTCGTACATGCGCAGGCCATCGGCCACAAGAAGATCGACATCTTTCCCGCCGTCACCGCAACGGCCGTGCGCCTGATCTTGCTCGACAGCAGCGGGCCGGCGCAGGTCCGCGAGTTCCAGGTGTACAACGGCGGCGCAGCTTACTGAACATTTTCCGAGGAAGAGAGAGACACCATGTCCACCAGCACTCCGCAACGGCAATATCCGCATCACATGCTGCGCGAAATCCATGAGCAGCCCGCCTCTC
>DASXGY010000232.1:0-6192 GCA_036488835.1 Acidobacteriaceae bacterium | reverse complement strand
CCGGAACGGATCCGGCACCGCCACCGGCTGTGAGGTCAGCACCAGCGGCGGCAAATGCTCCCGCTGAAACATGCCACGCAAATCCGTTAGCCACGTCCGCCACACCGGCTCATCCACCACCGGATTCCACAAATGCGGCTCGTAGGCATCGGGCACTGGCGCGGTATGCGGTGTGCCGCCCGGAGCGGTGTTCGGAATAATGCCCGGGGCGGTGTTCGGGGTAATGCCCGGCACATGTGTCCCGTTCATTCGCGCCTCTACAGCCGGCGCCAGCGATGCCGGCGCCGCTTCGCGCCTGAGCGCACGGCGAAGCTGATTCTCCAGCTCTTCTACTTCATTCGGATTGGGTGGTATTCGCGACATACGATAACTTCAACCTCTCAGTTGCGCAGACGTTGCGCCTTGGCCCGTAGTACTTTCAAGGCCCGCTGCAGATGACTCTTCACCGTGGCGACCGGCATACTCAGCACCGCGGCAATCTCTTCCGGCATCAGATCCTCCTGATAGCGCAGCGCGATCACCGTTCGCGGCACGATGGGCAGCGACGCAATCATCTGCCGCAACCGTTCCGCCAACAACGGATCGCCTTGCTGCGATGCCGCCACCGGCTCGGCAACACCGCCCTCCGCAAAGCTCACCGCCGCGTGATCCTGCGGCCGCCGCAGCCTGCGCCGCGCCTGGTCGATCGAGCGATGCACCGTCACCCGCCGCAGCCAATGCACCACATGTTCTTCAGATGCCAGCGACGGCAGTTGCTCATACAACTCCAGGAAAACATCCTGCGCTATCTCCTCGGCCAGCGCCGGGTCGCGAACGATGCGCCGCGCAATGCTGAACACCATCGACTGGTGCTCCCGCATCAGCAGGCGAAAGCTTTCGAGCGATCTCTGCAGGTGGTCACCTGGAACCCGACGACCGTGCCGGAGTTGAATAACAACCTTCACTCTGCTATACGCATTGGCGACAAAAGAGTATGCAACCTTTCTCGCATGTGCGCGAATATCACTTGAGATGCTCCGCCAGGAACTTCGCCATCGCCTGATTTGCCTCAATGGCTTCCGGCAGCCCCGGGTCGTACCAGAACGCATGCGGCAGGCCATCGAAGACCATCAGCCGGGCATCGTCCCCCGCGCGCAGAAAGGCCCGATGCAGGTCCGTCGTGCCGCTCAACAGCAAATCACGTCCACTGGTCACAAACAGCGTCGGCGGCATCCCCTTCAGGTCGGCGTAGATAGGCGAAAGCACCGGGTCCTTCGGATCCGTCTTCCCCACATACGGCGACTGCGGCCGGTCCCCACTCGGCGGCGCCAGATACCCGCTGAGCCCGCGCAATGCATACAGATGGACAGAATCACCCGAGCGCGCAAAATCCCCAAGGCCGCTGAAGATCCCCAGCGCCCCCGGCTCCGGCAGCGACAACTGCTTCAGCCGCGACGCCACCTCGCCAGTCAAAATCGCGCCCGCCGAGGTTCCATAGATAGCGATCTGCTCCGGCTTGTGCGTCTTCAGCAGCTCGCGATACACCGCCACAGCATCGTCCACCGCCGCGGGAAATGGGTGCTCCGGCGCCAGCCGATAGAGCGCCGCCACCACCGGAATCTGCGTGTAGTATGCAATCGGAATCGTCTCCGTGTAGCTGCCTGAGTCGGAATCGAAGCCGCCGCCGTGCAGATCCAGCAGCACCTTGTGCGCGTTCGCCGCCGGAACCGTCAGGGGCGTTATGCGTCGCACCGGCACCCCCGCGACCGTATCGTTGGCGATGGTCACAGGACACAGCTTCTGCCACTGTTTTTCGGCGCCCGCCGTATACGCGTCGAGCATCGCTCGGCGCTTCTCCAGCGGCTCCGGGAGATCCGCGTCCGTCTCCGGATGCCGCAGCGTCGCCTGCGCCTGCGGGCTCAGCGATGGCGGCACCGGCACAATCCGGCCCACATGCGCCGTGCCGTCCGGTTCGATGTAACTGGAATTATGCGAAACCGCCGTATCCGCGGTCGTCGCTGCCGCTGCTGCAGAGGTTCGAACCGTCTGTCCCAGGGCAGGCCCTGCAGCCAGCCCACTGAGCACGCATACAGCACACGTGAGTCGCCTCTGCCCGCAAAGCAGCTTCATCCAGCCAGTCCTCCGGGTTGCCGTCCGGGTGCCGTTCCGGAGTTATCCCTTCCGGTGTTGCCCGTCTGGCTCAATGTACTCCTGCCGGAGGCAATGGGAGGAACTCAGCGTGCGCAGACGATCAGGGAAAGGCCGGCGACGGGTCTACCGTCCGCAGCCGACGGGCGAAGCGCTTGCGCAGCTCCAGCCGCGCCCGGTGCCGCCGCGACTTCACCGTCGCCACCGGTCGATCCATCTGCGCGGCAATCTCCTCCAGCGAGCGCTCGTCGAAGAACTGCAGCAGCAGCGCCGATCGCAGCGACTCCGGCAGCGACCGCAGCGCCGCATGCACCAGCCGGTTCCGCTCCATCGTCAGCAATCGCTGCTCCTGCGACATCTGCCGCGGCGTCCATCGGGTGCCCGACTCCAGCACCGCCGTCAGCGTCGCACTCTCCATCTCTTCCAGCCGCATGCGCGCCCGCCTCCGCTGCGACTGAAAGACCTCGTTCATCAGCACGCGCGTGATCCAGGTCGCAAAGCGCGACTCCCCGCGAAAACTGCCCAGCCCCTGCCACGCCTTCAGCATCGTCTGCTGCACCGCATCCTCCGCATCCTGCATGGAGAGCCGGTACTGCAGCGCCAGCATCAACAGCCGCTTCTGATGCCGCAGGAACAATGCGGAGAACGCACTCTCATCGCCCGTGCGCGCAGCATCTACAAGTTGTTCGTCCGTAAGTTCTTGCATAAGCTCGTCATCCTGAAACGTAATCGAAGGTGGAGTGAAGCCTTCTGTTGCCCGTGCGTCCGTACACCAAATGTGAGAGACCACCGGGAGCGAACCCAACAATCCGCGCCGCCGGCGCGCCTGCCTGGATGGCAAATCCTTTAATGCATCGCCACGCCGCCCCGCGACTTGCGCATGATGAACGGCAGCGGAACCATGCAGAGCGCGGCAATGGCGAAGAAGCGAATGATGTCGATGTAAGAGAGCATGGCCGCCTGCGATTGCAGTTGCTGGTACAGGCGGAACATCGCGGCGCTGTTCGCCCCGGTGAGTGACAGACCGCCCGTCACCAGATGATGGCTCATCTGCGTCGTGGTCTGCAGATACGCCGAGCTTCCTCCGGTGAGGTGCGCCCCCAGGTACGTCTGATGGCGCTGCGCCTGCCGTGCCAGCAGCGTCGACACCAGCGCCGTCCCTACCGATCCACCCATGTTGCGCGCCAGGTTGGTCAGCCCGGAGACGTCATTGTTGCTTTCCATTGGCACCCCGACATAGGAGAGCGTCTGAATCGGAATGAACATGAAGCCCAACCCCGTCGCCTGAAAGAAGCGCAGCCACGCCGTGTAGCTCAGGCTCATGGATAGATGAATCGTCGTCATGTGAAAGAGCGCGAGAGACGTGATACCGAAACCGAAGGCCAGCAGGTAGCGCGCATCGATTCGCGTAATCAGAATGCCCACGATCGGCATGCAGATGAGGGTTGCGATGCCGCCCAACGACAGCGTCTTGCCCGCATTCGTCGCTGTGTATCCCATCAATGTCTGCAGCATCTGTGGAATCAGGATCGTTGTCCCATACAGCGCGATGCCGAGGATGAACATCATCAGGAAGGACAGCGCAAAGGTGCGGCTGCGGAAGAGCCGCAGCTCAATCACCGGCTTGTGTCCCTTGCGAATCTGCCACAGCTCCCAGACCAGCAGCGCCGCAATGCTGGCAATGCATATGACAGTGAACGTCGTGATGAAATGCGAGCCGAACCAATCATCCTCCTGCCCCTTGTCCAGCACAACTTCCAGGCAGCCAAAGCCCAGCGCGGTAAACACGAAGCCGGTGTAATCGATCTTGACCAGCCCGGCACGCGCTCTCTTGACTGCCTCGATCAAATGCGGCGGGTCTTCCACCACGCGGTTCGTCAGGTACATCGAGATCAGCGCGACCGGCACGTTGATGAAAAAGATCCATCGCCACTGATAGTTGTCCGTGATCCAGCCGCCCACCAGCGGACCAATCGCCGGCGCCGTCACCACCGCGAGTCCATACAACGCGAACGCCTGCCCGCGTTTTTTCGGCTCGAAGGTGTCCGCCAGGATCGCCTGCTCCGACGTCGCGAGTCCTCCGCCGCCCAATCCCTGCAGCACGCGGAAGAAGAGCAGCATGCCCAGCGACGGCGCCAAGCCGCACAGCAGTGAGCTGATGCCGAACATGGCCACGCAGCTCATATAGAAACGCTTGCGTCCGATCAGTGTCGCCAGGTAGCCGCTGATCGGCAGGATGACCGCATTCGCCACCAGGTACGAGCTGATCACCCACGTCGCTTCGCTCTGGCTCGCCGCCAGCGATCCCGCAATGTGCGGCAGCGACACGTTCGCGATCGACGTATCCAGCACCTCCATGAACGTCGCTAGCGTCACCGTCAGCGCAATCGCCCACGGATTGTGGTGCGGCTTCCATGTCGCCGCCGCGTCCTGGCCCGGTTTCGTCGCCGTGGTCGCCATGTTCACAAAATAGTACCACGCGGTACATTAATGCAACCCTCCGCTCGTCACATTCGCTATGCTGAATGCATGAAGGGGAAAACGCCGCGCCAGGCAACCCGCAAAGCCACAGGGAAAAAGCGCAAGTCAGCCCGCGGCCGGCCGCCTGCGAGCGAGGTCGCTACCCGCGCCGAAAATCTTTTCGATGTCGCGACGGAAGTCTTTATGGAACAGGGCTTCAAGGGCGCCAGCATGAGCGATATCGCCCGCCGCGCCGGCGCCTCCAAGCAGACGCTCTATGCGCGCTACCCCAGCAAGGCAGCGCTCTTCGCCGCTCTCATCGAACGCAAAAGCTCATCGATCTTCGAGGCAATCGGTCCGCTCGATGCGAGCCGCTCTCCGCGCGAGACCCTGATCCACTTCGGGTCTGAGTTCCTCAGCATGATCTTCACGGAAGACGCCCGCTGTCTGCACCGCGTCGTCATCGCCGAATGCGTGGAGTTTCCCGAGCTCGGCGAGATGTTCTGGGCGATCGGACCAGGACGCACCCGCGCCGTGCTTGCCGACTACCTGCGCTCGCAGCATGCCCTCGGTGCCATCCGCTGCGATGACCCGGAACGCGCCGTCAGCGCGCTGCTTGGCATGCTCTTCGGCGAAGCCAGCCTGCGCTCCAACCTCGGTATCCGATCCCCCATCGCGGCATCCAGGGTAGAGCGTCTGGCGTGGGTCAACTACGCTGTCGACACCTTTCTCGCCTCGATGGAGGGAAACGCGCGTCGTTAAAAACGTCGTCTCTCACGAAGCCTCCGGCCATCCCCACAGACACACCATCCCTATCAGCTTCGGGCAGCAGCAAGCTCAGCTCCATCGATAGATCGTTTATGGCCGCATGGCCGGTGGCGCTTCCGTAGAAAGCCACCAGTCCCGTCCCGCCAGCCAGCAGTTCACCCCCGGCTTGTCATCGCGGTGCAGCGATTTCACTTTGTTCCAGTTGTGGTTACGAAATGCCTCCTCCAGCCGTTCCCCTTCTTTGTCATCCCGCGCCCCCATGCATCCGACAAACTGCGCCTGAAACAGAAACTTCGCCGCGTACACCTCGCCGTCGGTCCGCGTGATCAGCAGCATCGCGCCTGCGCCGTCCTCCGGCGTCAGCGGAAACAACAGCCGCCCTCCCGCCTTGAGCGCATCCAGCCACACTGCCGGCGGAGCAGTCGCGCCGGCACTCACGTACAGCACATCGCACGCCGGCAGCGGCCCTTCCGCGCCATTCTGCGCATGCAGCCGCACCTGCGGCAGCTCTGCCAGATTCCGCGCCGCGCGCCGCACCAGCCCCGGCTCAATCTCGTACGCATCCACCACGCCACGCTCGCCCACCAGCTTCGCCAGGATGGTCGTGTAGTAGCCGGTGCCTGCGCCCACATGCACAATCCGCTCGCCCTTCTGCGGCCGCAGCGTGGCAATGCACATCGCGTGCAGCGAAGGCTCTCCGTTGTTCAAGCCATTCGCGTCCAGCGACACCACGACATCCTGATACAAAAACGCCGGATCGTTATGAGGCGCTTCGACAAAGCCATGCCGCGTCAATATCCGCCACGGCGGCCCGCCCACAAAGCGCTCCCGCGGCGT
>DASXGY010000229.1:0-2113 GCA_036488835.1 Acidobacteriaceae bacterium | reverse complement strand
CTGGCCGAGGATGAGCGCCTGGGCCTGCATGCTGTGCTGAATGCCCTCGCGCAATGCCGGCAGATTTTCGAACTCGGTTTCCAGATCAGCGAAGGGCATGCGCAGAGCGGTGCCGCCCAACTGCATGAAGCAGCGGCTGGGCACACGATCCTTGCCGCCCAGGTGCAAGCACTCCGCCAGGCCTTCCCTGGCCCACATACCGGTTTCCACAGAACCGCCATCCATCATTGTCGTAACAACGGAAGCGATGCCCGAGGTGAGGAAGTGTGCAAATTTGGGAACTTCATACGCCTCGTAGATGGAGGTACCGACGGGAAGCGACACGGCCGTGAGCCTGGCGCGAAATTCGTCGAGCTGTGACGGCAAGGCATTCAGGATGAAGTTGGATATTTGGGCAGCCATGATTCGCCTCGGAGGGCGCAAGGGAACCTATTGGGCGGGGGCTAGGAAAGATTGCGTTATCTCCAGAATGCTCCATTTGCGGGGCGGGTGCCGGATATCCGGAAATAAATACTCAAATGAACTTCTGGGGAGAATCAACCGGTTATGTCTGCTGGAAGACATAATCGGTCGAGTTAGCTTGAGAACGTTAGAGTTCGACTAACCCGACTGGTTACCAGGAGAACTATGGCACGGTCGGTACATCGCCTGCTCAGCTACGGACACGACGAGATGCTCCTCTTTACCCGGAAGCGCATCCTGGAGCGGGAGTACTGGGTGGAGACATGCGATGGTCTTTGCGATCTGGAAGAGGTGCTGGCGAAGGGTCCGTTTCAGCTTGCTCTGCTTTGCCAGTCAGTGCCCGATGCAGAGTGCCAGGATGTTACGCAGAGATTGCGTGCAGCATGGCCGGAGATAAAGGTACTGATACTGCGAGAATCCATTGTGGGGGTCCGCACCGCACGTTGCGACCACATGATGGACAGCCTGGAAGGACCGCCTGCACTGCTGCACGAAATCCACCTGCTGCTGGAAATTGCTGCCACTGAGAGCGCCACGTCCGGGAATGGTCTGGTCATAAACCACATTCAGTGATTTTCAGATGAAGTCAGCGCTCCGTTCAGGGTGAAGTGGCGGAGCTGCGCCGCGGACTGCCAGAGCTCCCCCAAAGACTGAACATAGGCAAGCTGCAACTGGAAGAGCGTGCGCTCGGAGACCAGTACCTGCGGATACGCCGCTGCCATCTGCCGGTAACGATCGCGGTAGAGATCGTAGGCACGTTGGGCGCGCGGCAGCAGGTCGGATTTGTAGCGCAAGGTTTGCGCGGCGGCGATGTTGTGCTGCTCGATGAGCGGTGCGGCGGATTGGCGCAGGGCGAGGCGCACGCGCTGAGCCTCCGCGTGTGCGGCGTTCACGGCAGCCTGCGCGGCGGCAATGTTGCCCTGATTGCGATTCCAGAGCGGCAGGTCGATGGAGGCGGAGGCGAAGGACTGCGCGCCGGTGGCGATGTCCGGGTTCTGCCGAATCAGCTCGTTGTTCCACTGCTCGCCGGCGCGGAGGGTGAGGTCGGGAACGACTTCGCGATGCGCGCTGCGTAACTGCGCCTCGGCTGCATGGACAGCCTGATCGGCGCGCTGGACGGCGGGGCTCTGCTCCAGCATGGAATCGAGCGACGGCGGCTGCGCGGGCGTTGCCATGAGGTCGCCGGCCAGGCGGGTGAGCGGCAGATCGGGCTGGCCGGCGATGGCAATGAGCTGGTGGAAGGCGGCGATGTAGTGATGCTCTGCAGCCAGGGTGTCGAGCGCAGCCTGCTCCTGCTCAACTTCGGATTGCAGGACATCCGGCGCGTCGGCCTGGCCGACGTTGGCTAGCTGGCGCGCCGTCTGGGCGGCGTCGGCTGCGACGGTGCTGAGGTGTTTGTGCGTCTCGATCTCCTGCTGCAGGGCCAGCGCGGTGTAGAAGGCGCTTTCGATGTCTGCTTCGATGCGCTGTTGCTGCGTGGCGAGGTCGAGCTCATCGGTGTGCTGCTGCTCGCGAAACGCATCGCGGCGCAGACCGAGCTTGCCGCCGAGCGGGATGGTTTGTTGAACGAAGCCGCCTTGTTCGCCGCCGCCGTAGGAGCCGCCGCGAATCTGATCGCCCTCGTAGCCGATGACGGGATTGGGCAGCATGC
>DASXGY010000202.1:0-4157 GCA_036488835.1 Acidobacteriaceae bacterium | reverse complement strand
CTGGCGAGAGACGAGCTCCTCGATGCGAGCTGCCATGGCATTGAAGTCCCGCACCAGAGATCCGAGTTCATCGCGGCGGCGTTCCATGCCGGCGGCGGCGCGCGTGCTGAGATCGCCAGCCGCAAGATGCTGCGAAGCCTCTCGCAAACGGAGGACGGGCGCGGTGAGATAGCGGGTGAGCAGATAACAGATGAGGCCTGAGACCAGAAGTGGGACGCTCCATCGCAGCAGGATGCCTGATAGACCGATGCCTGGCGGCGGTCCGCGATGTTCCGTGACCTCTTCCACGGCATAGATGTACTGGCGGCCACTTTCTCCCCCCACCTTCACGGCCACGCGGAGAAAATTATGTCTCGCGTCGTAGAAGGGGGCGTCGGAAGTTGTTGCACTTCGGCTGATTTTGTTGAACGTCGCACACTCCGTACCGGCGATGACATTCCCCGAGGTATCGAAGAGGCAGCTCTTCAGGTGCGTCTTGCGGTTGAACTGCTCCATGTAAGCCGATGCAGCGGAGGTCCCTTGCTGCTCGAGTTCATGGACCGCGGCAGTCCCGGCGGCCCACGCGGTGGCCGCCAGGTTGGATTGCGACTGTGACGGCAGGTTCTTTGGCTGAAGAAGGATCCAGGTGATGACGAGCGCAATTCCTGTAGCGATGACCGTGGCCCAGAACCACGAAAATATTTTTAGAAAGAGGCTGGGGAGTCTCATGGTCATTTCGTCTCTGACCGGACGACCAGCAGATATCCGCTGCCGCGCACGGATTTGATTCGCTCTTCGCCGTGCGCTCGGCCCAACTTCTTGCGCAGATTGCTGATGTGGACGTCGATGACGCGATCGAACGGGCCGAGCTTCCGGCCAAGCACTGTCTCCGTGAGCTGTTCACGCGTGACAACGTGCCCTGCCTCGCGCAGAAGAGTTTCCAGCAGCGCGAATTCAACACTCGTCAAATCGAGGTGCAGGTTGTCGAGCGAGGCTTCGCGCGCCGCTGGATCGAGTCGAAGATCGCCGACGCTCAGTGAGCCTCCAGAAGCTGCCGAGCGGGAAGTGCGCCGCAGGATGGCGCGGATGCGCGCAATCAGCTCGCGCGGATTGAAGGGCTTCGGTAAGTAATCGTCGGCGCCGATCTCCAGGCCGAGGATCCGATCGACGTCTTCCCCTCGCGCCGTGAGGATGAGCACCGGAACCGGCGAGTGGGTGCGCACGCGGCGCAGCACATCCAGCCCGCCCATCCCCGGCAACATCAGATCGAGGATGATGAGCGCATGCTCTTGCGAGAGCACACGCTCCAGCCCGCGCGGCCCATCGTGCACCGCTTCGAGCGCGAACCCCTCCGAACTCAGACGCTCGCCAAGCAGCCTGCATAGTTCGATGTCGTCATCGACGATGAGCACGCGGTCCATTCCAGTGGTGTCTTTCGACTCGCCTCCGACTCTTGATGGTAGTCCGCACAAATGCTGGAGACAGCGGACTTTACAAAACTTTATGTTGCTTTACCAATCTTTACCGCACGCGCTTGCTGCCGATGCTGGAATGAATTCGTAGCAGAGAAGGAGACGTGGGTTATGAAACGAATCGTGATTTGGTCATGCGCGGCGGTGCTGCTGGTCGTGGCTGGGCTGGCGATTGCCAGAGCGGATGTGCGGGGATGGCATGGCTGCTTCGGCCATGGGAGAGCGCACTTCGGTCCCATGGGTTACGTGGCGCATGAACTGAAGCTGAACGATGCCCAGAGAGAGCAGATTCGTTCCATGTGGCAGACAGAGAAGCCGGCGGTATTCGGACTGGTGCATGAGCTGGCTGCCGAGGGCAAAGAGATGGACCAGGCAACCGCGAAAGGCAATCTCGACGAAGGCAAAGTGCAGGAGATTGCCACGCGACAGGGCGCCACCGTGGCCAAGCTGCTGGTCGAAAAGGAGCACTTTAAATCGAAGATCTATGCGACAGTCCTGACTCCCGAACAGCGGACCAGGGCGGATGAATTGCAGTCGCGGTGGCATGAGCGGCTGGACCGTATGGGCAACTTCCACGAGCGGTAATTGCGACGGCGTGCCGGAGGGGAGTTCAAGAGAAAGCTGTGGAACCAGGACGGAGGAGGATGGAATGAAAACCAATCTGACATTTCTTACGAAATTGACGGCGGGCGGACTGGTTGCGGTCGCCATTGCGCTGTGGGGACAATGGCTTTCCGGGGATCCCAGCTATCCTACGTTTCCTCCTGGGCCGATATTGTTTATGGGGGTCGCGGCGATCGTCATTTGGGGTGCGCGCTGGTGGTGGACGCCGCTGATTGGTGCGTTGATTTCGATCTTGGTCACATCCGGCTGGTTTGCGCGGCTGCCGGGAGGAATGCTGCGCCTGGAGCATCCCGGACACGTCGGGACATTTGCAGCCGGCATCTTCCTCTCGACGGCGCTGCAGATCAGCTCACTCCTGGTGACGGATATTGCGGGGCTGGCTGCGACGGTCGAGAACTTCCGGCGTGCAGGCAACACCAGCGACACCGCGAAGATGGCGTGCCGGCTCTTTGGCGGGCTCTTTGCGGTCATGGGTGTCCTGGCAATCGTGGCCCATACGCACGTGGACAAATATCACAACCTGATGCACCTGGTGTGGGGTGCTCTGGCATTTGGCTGCAGCTTCCTGGGTGAGGCGGCGGCAAAGCGATACTGCATTGCGTCGGCCGCGTTCTATCTGACCCTGGCAACGCTTGGGCTGACCATCGGCAACCCGGCGCTGAACAGGGCGTGGTACCTCGGCCCCATCCTGCTGCACACCGGTGACCACATCTTTCACCTGGTGCTGGGGTCGGTCTTTCTCATCATGGGATTGGTGTCGGGCCGGCAATGGGTCCATCGTCCGAGCCAGGCGTAGTTAAGCAGATTTTGGGGTAGTCTCTCCGGGCTTCGCACGCGCGAAGCCTTCTTTTTGCCATCGTGATCGCGGTGCCCATCATGCAGTGGCCCCTGTCCGTTGAGCAGCCTTATATGTTCAGGCCGGAGCGGCGCACCCACTGAGCGCCATTCTTCTCCAGGTAAATCCACTGCCCATTGGCGCACAGATTCGCGCAGAAATTGTTCATGTAGACCAGGGCGGCGGTACGCGCGACGTTGAAGTAGACCTCGCTGAAGTAAGTGATGCCGGGATAGCCGGCCCACTTGGCTTGCAACTGCGAACCGGGAGCGATGCCCCCGAGGGTTTGTCTGAGTTCCGCGACATCGTCCGGCGCCAGAAGCGTGTAAGGGCGGTCGATCGTCAGCTGTCGCTGAAGCTGGACTCGCTCATAGCGCCGCGTGTGGAAGTCCTGCACTGCCTCTTGAAAGGCCTTCTCATTGTTGGGCGGCGGCTGCAGTTGGCCCTCGGGCGGGATGGCCGGGTTCATGTCTTCGATGTTCACGGTAGTGCCGGCGACGGCGAAATGCGATGCCTGCTCCGGCGACATGCTGGAAAAGGGCACACCGGGCATGAGCAGCGAGTAGATGGCATAAGAGTCGCTGGCGCGGGCGAGTGCCATCGGTGTCGGCTTGGCCTGGGCACGCGGCTGGGCAAACGAGCTTGCCGCGAGAAGAGTGAGTACGGCGATCCCAACTGCGAGGCCGGGCGTTTGTTTGCGAACATGAATCCGTGCCATGGTGCGCTCCGTTGCGGATTGCTTCATTCTTTCTTGATGCGGGCGGCCGGTTCCGGGATACAGACGCATGCATTGGCCAGGCTGCTCACGGGCATGATGCCTATGGTGCGGTGCGGATCAATGCTCTGACAAGCGGGATGCCTGCAAACGAGGCAGCAGCAGTTGAAAGAACGCATCTCCATTGGCCTTAAGGCATGCATGTGCGTTGGTCTGGCCCTCGACGACGCGGGTAAAGCCCTTGTCGTCTATTTGCAGGCGCAGCGGTGTGGTGGGACAGATCTCGGGGCGCAGGGCATAGGTGACGGCCATGGCGTCGTAGAGCGTGGGCGTGTGCTGGTGAGTGGCGAGCTGCCACTCGCTGGTGAGAACCAGGAGAGCGTCCGTAGTAGGCGTGCTGCGGGCGGCCACTTGAGCGAGTTTGCTGTCGTCGAGCTTCCACTGGGTGGAATCGAGCGGCATCATGAAGATGGGCACGCCGGAGGCGAGCAGCTTGCGCGCCGCGGCGGGATCCATGGCGATGTTGTACTCG
>DASXGY010000200.1:0-6589 GCA_036488835.1 Acidobacteriaceae bacterium | reverse complement strand
GTCGGTCTGCCCCAAGACCGGCCTGCCGGACGCAGGCATCGTCACACTCCGCTACATGCCGCGCGAGCGCTGTCTGGAGTTGAAGTCCTTTAAGGAATACCTGTTTTGCTACCGCAACCTGGGCATCTTTCAGGAGAACGTGGTGAACCAGGTGCTGGACGATGTGGTGAAGGCCTGCGATCCGGAATGGGCCGAGGTAAAAGGCGACTTCCGTCCTCGCGGTGGCCTTTCGACTTTGGTGACGGCACGCTGGCCACGGCCGGCGAGTACGCGCTAGCCGGGTGGGGCCGGAAGCTCAGCGTCGCGTTGGTTGAGCGGCACTTTGTGCCGATATTGAACGATAGATACAGCAGGGTCCTTCACTCCACCGCCGGTTACGTTCAGGATGACAATGCCGCACGACGAGCACCCTCGGTATAGCCATGCGGCATGGGCGCTCGGCCTGCTGACCGCACTGAACCTGTTCAACTTCATCGATCGCTACGTGCTGCCCGGCGTGCAGCCGCTGGTGCAGCATGAGTTTCACGCCACCTATGAACGGATGGGCGCGCTCACCTCCGCATTCTTTCTCACGTACATGCTGGCGGCGCCGCTTACCGGCTGGCTGGGCGACCGGGTGCCGCGCAAGCCACTGGTGTTAGCAGGAGCCGTGCTGTGGAGTGTGGCGACGCTGCTGACAGCGACAGTACACACTTACGGGCAACTCTACTTCCGCCATGCCGTTGTGGGCATTGGGGAGGCGACCTTCAGCGTATTCGCGCCGGCCATGATCGCCGATATGTATCCGGAGCGGATACGAAACAAGGTGCTGAGCGTCTTTTACCTCAGCATTCCGGTAGGCGCGGCGCTGGGATATCTCATCGCGGGGCAGCTTGGCTCCACGTATGGATGGCGCATGCCGTTTCTGGTAAGCGCCGGGCCCGGTGTGCTGATTGCGATCCTGATTTTCTTCTTCGTGCGCGAGCCGGAGCGCGGTTCCGCGGATCGCCTCAAGGCCACGCCAACGCGCGCGACGATCGCGGGCATGCTCACCAATCCGGGATATTGGACCGCGACGCTGGGCATGGCCATGATGGTGTTCACGATGGGCGGCATCTCGGTGTGGCTGCCGACATTTCTATGGCATATCGAAGGGTATTCGCTGGCGGGCGCCAACCAGCTGGCGGGCGCTGTTACGGTGGTCGACGGCATTCTGGGCACGGCTGCTGGCGGATGGATCGCGCAGCGTTGGCTTCGGACCAACCACCGTGCGCTCTATCTGGTCTCTGCGTGGAGCGCGTTGCTGACACTGCCCGCGGCCGGGATGGTCTTCTTCGGGCCACGCTCGCTGCTGGTGCCTTCGATCCTGCTGGCGGAGTTCTTCCTCTTCCTCAACACCGGTCCGTTGAATGCCGCCATCGTCAACTCAGTCTCCGCGGCGGTGCGCTCCACCGCGATTGCTTTCAATCTCTTTCTGATCCACTTGCTGGGCGACTGGCATTCGCCGCAATTCATCGGTGCGGTATCGGATCGGCATGGTTTGCGCCTGGGCCTTGGGCTCACGCTCATCACGCTGCTGCTGTCTGCGGGGATTTTGTTCTTTGGCGCTCGATTTGCGCCACCCCTCCCGGCGGACGATGGTGCCGAAGCATGACGGTGTTGCGAGCTGCCGGGCTTGTGGTGGGCTGGGGGGTGGCGTTGCTGTGGGCGACTCGAGGCGGCGCCTGGTGGCGTGGCATATCGCGGTTGCCGGATCTGCTGGAGCAGGGGCCCCCCGCCGCACGCGGATCGTTGAGCGTGATTGTCCCGGCACGGAACGAGGGCTCCGGTGTTGCGGTTGGGCTGCGCTCTCTCCTCTGCTCGAAGGGCGTGGAACTGGAGGTGATTGCCGTCGATGACCGTTCGACGGATGAGACCGGTGCGGCGATGGATGCGTTCCTCACGGCGTCGCGTGAAGCGGGTGTCACGTACGCAGTCGAGCATGTCGACGCATTGCCCGCAGGCTGGCTGGGGAAGCCATATGCGATGGCCCGCGGAGCAGCACTGGCGACCGGGGAGTGGCTATTGTTCACCGATGCCGATGTGGTGTTCGCCGAGGATACGCTGGCTCTCGCGCTGGCCTGGCTGGAGGGTGAAGGCGCGGACCATCTGCTGGTGATTCCGACCGTGATGGCGCGGAGCCCAGGGGAGGCGATGATGCTGCCATTCCTGCATGTGCTGTCGATCTGGGGGCCGCGGCTGTGGCGTGTGGCCGATCCGCGGACGCGCGATGCAATCGGTGTTGGCGCGTTCAACCTGATGCGGCGATCGACCTACGAAGCGGTGGGTGGCTGGGAGCGGCTGCGCATGGAGATTATCGAGGACGTGCGGATGGGCTACCTCATCAAGCGCGCGGGCTTCGCCTCGCGCGTGGTGACGGGACACAACCTGGTGCGCATTCGCTGGGCACATGGCGCGTGGGGCGTGGTGGACAATCTGAGCAAGAACGTCTTTGCCGCCTTCCGCTATCGCATCGGCTTGATCGTGACGGGAACCGTGGCTACGGCGATCCTGTGTCTGCTGCCGTTTGCGGGTATTGTGATGGGCTCGGTCTGGGATCGCGCGTGGCTGTGGCCGAGCCTGGTATCACTCGCTGCGCTTGCGGCACTTTACTGGCGATATCGAGAGTTTGCAGATCCAAGCGGCGCCGCCACGATGCTTCGCCTGCTGGCCTTTCCGGTTGCGGCTCTGGTGTTTATCTATGCGATGGTGCGATCGACGGTGCTGACGCTGGTGCGCGGCGGCGTGGTGTGGCGGGGCACGTTTTATCCGCTGCGTGCGCTGCGGGAAGATGCCGGCCCGTTTCGTTAGTGAGTCGCGCGGAAGACGCTGAAGTGGTGATTGCCGCTCAGCGATGGATCGTGCACCGGGGTTTTGCCTTGCTCGGCGCCGAAGCCGACGAGCAGCGCTGGATTGGGGTGGAACCTTTCTGCGCCGCCGTGCAGTTGTCGTGCATCGCTCAGGTACATCAGGCTGCGATCGTTCACGCTGTGTACTGTGCCGCGCAGCTCGATATCCTTGCCGCGAAGTTCACTCAAGTCGCCGACAGCACGTGTGTCCTGAGGCAGACTGGCAATGGTGAAGCGGCAGTCGGCGTCGCTGGTCTCGGCGCTGCAGGTGTCCAGAAAGCGGGTGCCGTCGCGCAGTTGGGCGATGTCGTAGACGTGCGCGGTGATGCAGATGTCCTTACCGGCGTAGCGTGCGGCATCTGCAGCAGGGTGGCACGAGTGTGCAGCTGCACGAGCTCCGAGAATGGGGAGCAGGGACAACGGAAGCAGCAGGAGTCTGGCGAGGGTGCGCACGATCGAGAGCGTACGGCAGCGGCTTACAAAGGCACGATCCCACATTCGTGGAGCTTCATTCCGCACACACGTAGGCGTTTCCCAAAATGGGCCAGGACGTTAGTGCGTAGTGAGGGCCGGTTCTTCGCGCTTGCGGCTGCCGTAGTGGCTGGATACGTAGTCGTCGAGGATGCGCTTGAAATCCGCGATGATGGTGTCGCCTTTGAGAGTGACGGAAAGCTTGCCGTCGATGTAGACGGGCGCCTTCGGTTCCTCAAATGTTCCGGGGAGCGAGATGCCGATGTTGGCGTGCTTGCTCTCACCAGGGCCGTTGACGATGCAGCCCATGACGGCCAGCTTCATCTCCTCCACCCCGGGGTATTGCTTCTTCCATTCCGGCATGGACTCGGTGAGGTAGTTCTGTACCTGCTGGGCGAGCTCCTGGAAGTAGGTGCTGGTGGTGCGGCCGCACCCGGGACACGCGGTGACCTGCGGTGCGAAGGAGCGAATGGAGAGCGCCTGCAGGATCTGCTGGGCGCAGCGGACCTCCTCACTGCGGTCGCCGCCGGGGGTGGGGGTGAGCGAGACGCGGATGGTGTCGCCGATGCCGGCGAGGAGCAGAGGCGCGAGGCCGGCGGTGGAGGCGACGGTGCCCTTCATGCCCATGCCGGCTTCGGTGAGGCCGAGGTGCAGGGCGTGGTCGCAGCGGGCGGCGAGCGCGGAGTAGACGTCGATGAGGTCGCGCACGCCGGAGACCTTGGCGGAGAGGATGATCTGGTCGCGACGCAGGCCGTAGCGCTCGGCGGCCTCGGCATTGTCGAGGGCGGAGCGCACCATCGCTTCCATCATGACGTCCCGTGCGTCGAGCGGCTGAGCCAGCTTCGAGTTCTCATCCATCATGCGAGTGAGGAGGGCCTGATCGAGCGATCCCCAGTTGACACCGATGCGCACCGGCTTCTGGTGCTTGACCGCGACCTCGACCATGGTGCGGAAGTTGTCGTCGTCCTTGCGGCCGATGGAGACGTTGCCGGGGTTGATGCGGTACTTCGATAGAGCCTGGGCACACGCAGGGTACTTGGTGAGCAGCAGGTGGCCGTTGTAGTGGAAGTCGCCGATGATGGGCGTGGTCCAGCCCTTTTCGCGGATGCCGTCGACGATGTAGGGAACTGCCTTAGCGGCTTCGTCGTTGTTGACGGTGATACGAACCAGTTCCGAGCCGGCGCGGGCGAGCGAGGCGATCTGCTGGACGGTGCCGGGGATGTCGGCGGTATCGGTGTTAGTCATCGACTGCACAACGACCGGGGCTTCCGAGCCTACGCGGACTTCGCCCACTCGGACGGTGACGGACTTTCTGCGCTGGATTTCTGGCATAGGGGTCCACTCCAGTTTACCGTGCCTGCACTTCTGCCTGGGCAGTCACGTTAGCGGCACCCCCACCCCCCTCCGGTGCGGGGCGTTGGCTCACAAGCCGTGTAACAGCAATGGTTTAGCGCCTGTTCGGAGGGCTAAAAATGTCCAAACAAAGGACTTAGCGGCAAAAATTTCTTAACAAAGGACTTACGGACCGGGGAACTGAAGTGAAGCGGATCTCTCCACTTCGCCTTCTCGCGTTCGCGAGACGGCTTCGGTCGAGATGACAGATCACTTATCTCGACCGAGATAAGAAACTTGATCTCTTATTCCAGTGTAGAGAATTGCGTGGGTGGATTTGGCAGGATTCTGCGCGCGAGAGGCAGGCGCGTGCCAAATCAGGAAGATCTTCCCAAAACCTGCCGGGCGGCTCGCAGGCCGGAGCGTAATGCGCCGTGGACAGTGCCCCAGTGGCCGGTGATGTCCGTGTGCTCGCCGGCGAAGAAGAGCGTCTTGTTGAGCGGCAGGGTCATTTTTTCCGAGCAGTCGAAGGCGCCGATGGGCACATAGCTGTAGGTGCCGAGGGTGTATGGATCGCTTTGCCAATCGTGCATATACCAGTTACGTAATTCGGCATCGAGGGAGTGCGGCGCGAGCGAGAAGATGCGCTCGAGCCCGCGCAGAGCCAGAGCGACAAACTGGTCGGGAGTGCCTTCGGCATCTGCCTTAGGACCGCCGACCCAGGCGACGAGCATGGGGGTATCGCTGGGATGCTGCGTCCAGTACGTAGGCGGGGTCATGGCGGGAGCGAAGAGGAAGCGCATGTCTGGGAAGCGCATTTCCTGCATGTTGGGGGGCGTATTCGTCTTCCAGAACGAGGTGCGAAAGAGGAGCACCAGGCGACGCGCGGAACCCGGCTCCATGCGGTCTGCCGCCCACAGGATGCGGGATGGCTCGGGGCGAAAGACGACACTGCGCGCCTTGAGTACCCCGAGCGGCAGCGTGAGGATGACCTTGGATGCGGAGAAGCTTGCTGGGGGGCCTGACGCGGGATCGGTGGAAGCGGTCTGGACGGTGACCGATCCGAGCCGCCAGTCGAGCGAAACGACAGGCGAGCGCAGGAGGATGCTGCCACCGGCCTGTTCTACGCGGCGCGCGAGATGCTGCGGAAGCAAATCGTAACCGCGGATGGAGCGTGCGGACTGATCGCCGTCGATCTCCTCTTCGGCCTGCTGCTGACGGGCGAGCGCGATGATGCCGATATTTCGTGCGTCGGCGGCGTTGAAGCCTTCCACGAAGGAGCGAGCCTGCTCGGCGGTTTCTGCGTCGGGCCGGCGCTCGGCGAGAAAGTCGTCGAAGGGCATATCGCCCTGGAGGTGGGCGAATTCAGCCAGCTCGTCGAGCAGTTCGAATGCTTTGTTCTCCGGACATGCGGACAATGTGCCGTCGCGAAAGCAGGCGTCGGTACCGTCGATGTTCTGAAGCGGTGCGTCCGCGTCCTGAAGGAGACGGAGCAGTTCGGGTGGGTGACCGTGGACAAACTCGGCGCCGAGTTCTATCGGCGGGCGGCCCTCGTCGGGATGCAAGGTGAGGATGCGGCCGCCGATGCGGTCGCGTGCTTCGAGCACGATGACGCGACGGCCCGACTCGGCGAGTTCCGCTGCGGCAGCGAGGCCGGCAATGCCTGCGCCGACGATGAGCACGTCGGTTTTACGTGTCAACACGTCGCTCTCAGGAGTCAACACGTCGGTCTCGAGACTCGAGAGGACAACTCCAGCGAGGGGCTCACTCAGCTTCCTTCATACAGCGGAGGATTATGCAGCGGTGGGCGCGGCCGGCGTCTCGCAAATGGAGTGGGGACGCCGCGTCTGCCGGCGCCCCCAATTGTATTAGGTGTATTAGGCTGCAGCCCGGGCGTTGGCATCGACGGAGATGCGGGT
>DASXGY010000184.1:0-5710 GCA_036488835.1 Acidobacteriaceae bacterium | reverse complement strand
CGGTCATCGATCACGTTCACCTGGCAGGTATACTGCCCCGGCTTCAGATCCTTCAGCGGCACATCGAACTGGAACGCGATCGTGTTGCGCGCAGCATCGGTCAGCTTGGTCGCCTCCACCAGCGGCGTCTCGAAGACCTTGGTCGAACCGGAGAGGAACTCGATCGAAGTCAGCAGCCGCGGCGACTGCGCCTTCGCATCCGCCGTCTTCGTGTCCGGTCTATACACCTCGTAGAGCAGATACAGGTGCCCGTCCTGCCGGAAGACGTGCGCGACGTTCGGCACCCACAACTGCCCGTCCTGCACCAGCGGATTCGCCTGCTTGCTCTTCGCCGCCGGCTGCCTCTGACTTGCAAGCAATACGGAAGACAGCTTCATCGGCGCTTTGCTCAGGTCCGGCACATTGATGTCCGTCTCAAACGACCCCATGTGCCCGGTCTCGTTCTCGCGCACCACAAACTTCACGTGATACTTGCCCGGCGGCAGCGTGAAGTTCGTCGTGTACTGCACATTCTTGCGTGACACCTGCTGCTGCTGGTCGATCGCCAGCTTCACCGTCTGCCGTACCTCGCCCTCAGGCCGGCCGGCCATGTCCTTCACCTCGCCGATGATGTCGATCGTCGCCTTGTCCCGGTCGCCGCCCTTCACGAACGGGATCTGCGAGCCCGGCACGATCAGCGACACCGGAATGTAGTAGCGATCCGGCGCCAGCTCGAAGTAATACGCCGCCATGTACACCGGCACATCCGTCGCCGGCAGATCGCTGGCCAGTTGATCGGTCAACTGGCGCTCGCGGTCCTCGTGGTTCGAGTGCTGGTAGTCCGCCGGCGCGTAGTACCCCGGGCGGTACTGGAGTTTTACATCCGCCCGATTCAACTTGATCTGCAATTTGCGATAGCGCCCATCGCGTGCCGGATTCGTAGAGCGGAAGCCGATCACGTAATACTCGGCCGTATCGTTCTCCATCGCCTGGAAGGCTGGCGCGAAATCGTTCGAGTCGCCGTAGAACTTTCCTCCGGTATCCGCAGCCAGCGTGGACAGCACCTCCTGCGAGTTGAAATTTGCATCGAGATTGTTCTGGTAGGCCTGCCCGTTGTACGAACTCGCGCCGCGGATCGATCCCGTCGACGCATCGCCCAGCGGTGAGACCGCCTGCAGCCCGCGCATGTCCATGCTGTAAATAGACAGATTTGCCCGAACGGAAGCATTGGTCGCCGAGCGCAGTGAGGCCTGGTTCTCGATGCCGTCGCGCTGGATGCCGCCCGAGAAGTAGAGCAGCGCCTTCTTCTGGTTGATGTACGCCAGCGACTTCGAAATCTGCGCAATCGCGTAGAGCTGTCGATCGGTATTCAGGTCGTTGTACTCGGTCTCGTCCGGCGTAAAGCTGCTTGCGTCCTCTACCTGGTTGGTCGTCGAGACTGCCCCCGCCTGAAAGCCCGCCTGCTGCGTGCTGTCATATCTCGTCACCGCCGCCAGCAGCGCCTGTTTGTTCGCGGTAAAGTCCTGGTCCACGTTCAGCGCTGAATCCAGCGACACCGCTGCCACCAGGTCGGCCGCCTGCATCTGCCGGTTGATGTAGTTCTTCGCCGCTTCGATCGAGCGTGTCAGGTCGTCCGGCTGCATCGATGTGAGGTCGAAGAAGAGCACCACCAGCCGGTGGTTGCGCAGTGCATCGCCCGTCACCACCCCGCTGCCCTTGCCCAGCACCAGTTGCCCCTCCTTCCCGCTCACCGTCGCTTCATTGAGGGGTGTGGCCTGGTCGATGCTCTGAAAATCAAATGTCTCAATCTTCTGTGGCTTCCCATTCTCGAGGATCGTGAAGTCCTTCGCCGTAAGTCCCTTCACCACCGCGCCCGTGCGCTTGTCCCGCACCACCACGTTGGTCAACACCAAATCGCTCTGCACTTTCAACACGTAACTGGCGTTGTTTGGATTAGCACTGTTCGGATTGGTATTGTTTGCCGCAGGCTGCTGCTGCGCGTGCAGCAGTGGCAGAGGAAGCGTGAGCGCGAGACATGCGAGCATGCATAGAGAGCGCATCAGAAACGGAACCTCCCCATGAGAACGAAGGTGCGCATCGGTGCAGCCGACGTGATCTGACCATACGTGTTGGACCCGAGGCTTGTATCCACGCCCGAGTACTGCACCGTGTTGAGAATATTGTCGGCAGTACCGCGCAACTCCAGATTGCGCATCTCCCCCAGCCGGATGGTCTTCGACAGCGAGGCGTCAAACGTCAACGTCCCCGGCCCGGGAATCGAGTAGCGCGACGCTGTTCCATAGACCTGGCCAGGAGCAAAGGCACTGCTGAAGGCCGCCGTGTTGAACCAGCGGTCCAGCGTTCCGCCACCGGCAGTCAGGGACGCCCCCGGAACCCGGTTGGGCCGCAGCGACCCCGTGCTGCCGCGAGCCACGTCCGCGCTGTTGGCGACGAAGCGAGGCGTCAGCGGTTCTCCGGTGGCAAAGGCAAACGTGCCTGAGAACGATACATTTGCCAGGCCATGCGACAGCCAGTTGCCGCTGGTCAGAAAGTGCGCATCCGGCCCAAAGGGAAACTCATACACGAAGTCACCCTTCAGGTTGTGGCGGATATCGAAAGATGAGTTCGACTCCTCCGCCAGAATGTTCTGCCAGTTCTGCGCTACGACAGCGGTAGTCCCGCCATTCCCGCCAATCGCGCTGGCATCGTCGATCGCATGCGAATAGGTGTAGGTAGCGCCCACGGCAATGCCGCCCTGGAGGCGCCTGCGCAGCCGCACCGTGCCGGCGTTGAAGTTCGAGAAGCCGATCGAGTCCGAGTAGTTGTAGTACACGCCGCTCAACGAGGAATTGGCGTTGCGCCCGGGCGCGGTCAGCACATCCAGGCGTGTACCTTTCGCTCCGTTCCAGCCCACGTTCAGCACAATGCCCGAAGGCAGCGTGCGCTGGACGTCGAGATTCCACACCTGCACATACGGCAGCCGGTAATTCTTGTTGACCGAATAGTTGCCTGCCGCCTGCGGCGCAAGAAAGCCATTCGCCAGCGTGATATTCGCACCCTCCGTCGCCTGGTTGGTCTGCACATCCGCAAACGGCGGTTGGAAGGCGAGATTCTGGATGAAGCTGATGTACTGCCCGTTGGCGAAGTTCACGCCGTAGCCGCCGCGCACCACCGTGTTGCGAAATGCCTTCCACGCAAAACCAATGCGCGGAGAAAAGTCATCGCGATCCGGGTAGATCAGCGTCTTCGGATAGCGTCCGGTGTACTTTCCCACGCCGCCCGCCAGCACCGGCGCTACCTGAGAGAAGTCGCTGCTCGGATCGATCGTCGCCAGCCGTCCATCCTTTTCCGAATAAGGCGAGAAGTATTCATAGCGCAATCCGGCCAGCACCGTGAAGTTGGCGCGCACGCGCCAGTCGTCCTGCACGAATGCGTCATAGATGTTCGCGCGAAGATAAGCCTTCTGATATGGCGCCTGGATGGTCGTCTGCTGTGGAAGCCCGAGCAACAAGTCAGCCAGAGACGAGCCCGTGGCGGCCTGCCCGCTGCCGCCGTTTGTCCCTGTGCCGTTCGTACCGGAAGAGCCCGGCTGCTCCGTCGCCAGGCCGGTAAAGACAAACGTTCCCGTAGAGTTCGTCTGTCCAATCATGCTCAGGTCGATGCGTTTGTAGTCGCCGCCAAACTTTAGGTTGTGCTTGCCGTGTATCCACGAGCTCGAATCGGAGACCCCGAGCGTCTGATTGGTCTGAAAGCTCGGTTGCTCCTCGCTCAATCCGGAGTACTGCACCAGCGTCGCATTCGGGAGGCCGTAATTCAGCGGATTGACCGCTGCGCCGCTCAGCACGTTGATCCCCAGGCTCTTCGCGATGTCCTGCTGACTGGTAAAGAAGTTGCTGAGCTGTGAATTCGACCGGTTCAGGTTCCCGGTGATGTTGTTGGTCAGCCGCCCGATACCCAGCGTGTAGCCAAGCTGCAGCGAATATTGGTGCGTCTGCTGCTTGCCGCCAAGCTCCGGAAACAGGTTCACCTCATCCGCAGCGGAGTGGCTGTAGTTGAAGTTCGCATTGATGCTCTGGTGCAGCCCCGGCGAGCTCGCGCCGGTGAACTGCCGCAGCACGTTCGAGAAGACGTTGCCCCCACCAAAGCTGCGCATATAGCGTGCGCCCACCGTCGTAGTGTTGGTGGTTGCGGAGGTCAGCCGTTGATAGTTCTGCCGATTGCCCAGCGGCAGATTGGGCAGCGGCACGTAATTCAGCAGCGCCGTGGCCTGCGGGCTGATCCGCTGCGCCGGAATCACATTGCCCGGAAACGGCTGCTTTGTAGTCGGATCGTAGATCGTCGGCTCCCCGGCCACGGAGAAATCTCCGCTGCGGAGCGCTGCATCCGGCACTGTCCCGTAGTTGTCGAAAGGCGACGACGAATGATTGCCAATCAGCGACAAAAACAAAAAGTCCTTCGTATCGTGCTCAACCAGGTGCGGGATGTACGGCGATCCCGCGAAGATCGCGCCGAAGCGGTTCGAGTTGTAGGGGGGCTGCGGCTCCGCCTGCCCGCGCAAGGCGAAATCCTTCGCATTAAACACGCTGTTCCCGCCTTGCCAGAAGAGCGCTCCATGCGGCTTGTTCGGATTCATCCGACGAAAGTTGAAGCCACCGCGGCCTCCACCGCCGCCAAATCCGCCGCCACCACCCCGGCCACCGCCACCGCCGAAGCCCCCTCCACCGCCGCCGCCGCCAAAACCACGAAATGCGCCTTGTCCGCCGCCCTGTCCCTGTCCGGGAATCTGCGCCAGCGTCTGCTGCTGCTGCATGTTCTCAAGGTTGTCCCGCATCTCCTGCATATTGATGCCGGCGAACGGATTCGTCGTACCGCTCTGCCCATTCACGGTAACCGACTCCGTGCTGATGTCGTTGTTTCCCGCGCCCGAGGGCAGCGCCGTGCCGCCCGTTTCACCACCGGCGGCGACCGCTCCCAGCGCACCCGCCAGCAATCCCAGGTTCTGCGCCCCCTGCCCAGCCATGTACTGCCGCGGCCCACCGCTCGATCCCTGCCCGGTTCCCCGGCGCGCCTCCGCCTGCTCGATCTGCTGCTGGCGCGACGCAAGGATCAGCGAGAAATCCGTCTGCGGTACGGCTGCGCCTCCCGCCGCACTGCCACCGTGCAGCAGCACCTCTTTCGTCGCGCCGGCAAAGGCCGCAAACTCGGCCCGCACCACGTAGCGACCATCTTCGCCGATGTGAAGGGTGAACGCTCCATGGCTATCCGTCGCGGTTACGTATTGTTTGCCCGTCAACGTATTCTTCGCCGTCACGCTCACGCCCGGCAGCGGAGTCTGCCCAGACTTGATGACCCCCGCTACCGTTCCTCCGGCTGCAACCGATGGCGCAGGCGGCGCTTGCGGAACTTGCGGCGCCTGGCTCGTCACCGGCGGCTGCGTCGCGGACGTGGACTGTGGCCACGCGCACGACGGCACCGTTCCCAGCATCGCAGCCAGCGCCCACAAGCGTTTCATCGGGCCTCCGACCCGGCGTCGAGCCATGGTTCATGTCCCTTCAAATCGAAAACCGTGAGCGTCGCCGCGATGAATATTCCGTTCGTCACATGGCCCTCGGCGCGAAATCCCTCGCCCGGCCGCAGATCGGCCAGCGTCACAGAATCATGCTTCTCTCGAAAGGACGTATTTTCGTCCACCGCGATCTTCTGCTCCACACCGTCCAGCCGGTGCACTTGA
>DASXGY010000162.1:0-1949 GCA_036488835.1 Acidobacteriaceae bacterium | reverse complement strand
GTCACCAGTCGCGGCACGCCCCTACTTCAACACAACAGCGGCTCAGTGCGCAAAGTCAGGCCAGATCGGCATTCGCATCTATTGTGCTCGGCCTGTTCGCCGCTGCAGATACGCGTTGATCGCATCTCCCCATTCCTTGCCTTGTTCGCTGTCATGCTTCCCCAGCGAAAGAACGTGCTCATCCGCCTCCGGCCGCAACGCTGTCCGCGCATACGTCACGTCCACCCTGGTGTGCGCCGCATCCATCGGGTGCAGCCGCACATCGATCGTGGTCGCGAGCAGGTCAGCCAGCACGTACACATACTGCATGTGGCCGCCCTCGAGATCGAAGAGCGTGTTCACCCAGACAGCACTGTGTTCGCTATGCCGCACGGTAAAGACAGCGCCCTCGACATCCCTCGCCGGAACGGGGAAGACGAACTGTGGATTCCAGTCGTCACCCGCCCACACGCGCTCGCCCTCCGGCCCAAAGAGCGGCGCCGCATCGTGCATCGCCGCATTTACGGTGAAGGAGAAGCGGTTGCTGACATGCGCCCGCGATGGTGGCTCACTCACGATGGACTCCGGTTTCTGCGCCAGCAGGGGCGAGACGCAGATCATCAGAACAAGCAGCAATGCCTGCATTATCGGCGCTCCCGCAACTGGTGGCTGTCCTGCGCACGCAGCGTCAGCCCATAGAGGCTGCGGAACTGCTCGATGTCCTTGAGCGTCTGCGGCGAAAATGGCGCCTTTCCTTCGAAGGCATGCAGCACGATGCCCTCCAGCAGATCGCCCAGGCTCATGTCCTTCTGCTCCGCGACGGCCTTCAGCACCTTCAGCATTCGCTTTTCCAGCCGAACGCCGGTCTGCACGCGTTCGACTTCTATGGGCGTGGGGATCGGCGCGCCTCTGTCCGGCATAGGTACAAATGTACCACGGTACGCGGAGCCGGAATTCTTTTGATTGCCCGCAACCTTAAAACGCTTGCCTCTGCCGCTTATATGAGCGAAGCCGCCGCTGGCGTAGTCTATGGAGTGATGGGGAAAGTCTGGGGGTGGGCCATGCTCGCGAATAAAACGGCAGGGAAGCCGCCGATCTCAGGACACCGATGCAATGTGCCGCGCAGTTATGTGCCAAGCTGGTCGCCGTTGTCGCTGCTCCTGTGCGCGACCGTTGCTCTGGGAAGCGCGGCTGTGCTGCCGCGGAGCGCCCTATCTCAGGCCACACCCTCGCAGGCCACATCGTCCCAGACCACGCCTAGCCAGACCAAGCCGAGCCAGACCACGGCGAGCCAAGTCCCGCCGTCCCAGGCACCCGCGACGGCCACTCCTGCGCACGCGAGGCGTCATAAGAAGCCGACGCCGCTCGCGGTTCCGCCTCCGCCGCCCCCGCCGACCGTCGCGCCAAGCCTCTTCCAGGAGCCGCCGGTTCCGGCTACCGTGACCGCCGCGACCAACCTGCTCACCGTAACGGCCGACAACTCGAGTCTCGCGCAGATTCTGCATCAGGTCTCGTCTGCCACTGGCATGAAGCTGGATGGGCTGGGCGGCGATGAGCGCGTCTTCGGTAGCTTCGGGCCGGGAGCGCCGCGCGAAGTTCTGACGTCGCTGCTGAACGGCACCTCGTACAACGTGATGATGGTGGGAGACCTTCCGAACGGTGCACCTCGCGAACTGCTGCTGACCAGCCGCGCCGTGGGTGGAGCGCCTGCGCCGGCAAACGCAAATCCGGCACAGCCACAGACAGATGGCGACGCCAGCGCAGACGACAGCGGAAATAGCGACGACTCTTCCGACGACTCCGCGCCGCCGATGCAGTACACTCCGCCATCCATTACGCCGGCGGCGCCTCCTCCACGCAGCACGCCGCAGCTGCGGAATTTCCCCAGCCCGCCGCAGTAGTAGGCGGTCTTCAGCGTGAAAAGAGACCAACGTCGAAGGAAATAAGAGAATGGCCGCAGGAGTCTGGCT
>DASXGY010000146.1:0-2425 GCA_036488835.1 Acidobacteriaceae bacterium | reverse complement strand
CACCGTCTCCATCGGATGCGCCGCCAGCCACTGCGCCACCTTGGCAGCGTGCTCCGTCGAGCCGATGTTCTTTCTCGTGTTCGCGAGGATCGCTGCCTTGTCATGCACGCTGCCGTCCGCGTTCACCGAGCGATAGTCAGGCAGCAGCAGGTTGTCCACATAGGCGACGTCGCCCTTCTCCTCGGCCTTCTCCCAGCCGTCATCGGCAGCGATCACGGCTGCCTCGGTCTTCGGCTGATCTTTGGCGGACGCGGCGAGAGCACTGATTGGCAGGAAGAGATTGGCGGCAGCGGACAACATGACGATGGCTCCGATGGAAGACAGGCGCATGGAACTCCTTCTGAAGCGACAGAGTGGATGGACATCGCGTTCCATGCAAGGGTAGCGAAGAGAGACACATCAGGAACACGCGAAGTGACGAATGGCTGCGTCACCGTGTCGATTGCCTGCGACTCGCTTACGAGGTCGTAACAAATACCGCAACCGGAAAGCTGCCGAAGACCTGTGCCAGGGGCAGCGACGATCCAATCGTCATCGTCTCGCCGGTGAAGATGTTGCGGTACGAAACGGGCAATTCGCTTCCGTGCAGCTCGTCAGGCAAGGATAACGTCCAGTCCTTCCACGCGTGGCCCATCGGCAGCGCCACTTCGCCGCGCATCAGGGAGCAGGCAAAGCGTGGCACCGCGACGATGATCGCCTTGCCTTCGTACTGCCGCGCGTGCGCAATCACATGCTCTTCACCCGCGCCCGCGGCATACAAGGACAGATAGCTGCCGTGGCGGAAGAGCGCGTGCTCCGCCCGCCGCAGCCGCAGCACCTGCGCCGTCGTCCACAGCTTGATGGCGCCATCGCGGATGTCGCGCGTCACCTCCGCGGCCACCGCCGCCGGCCCCTGCGCAGCCGCCAGCTCGTCCAGGTGCGCCAGCATTCGCTCGCGCAGCTGGTAGTCCACCGGCCGCCGGTTGTCCGGATCCACCAGGCTCAGATCCCACAACTCGGTGCCCTGGTAGAAGTCCGGCACCCCCGGGCAGCTAGCCTTCAAAACCAGCTGCGCCAGCGAATTCACTCCGCCAAAAACTTTGATCTGCGGCAGCAGCTTTTCGAGCGTCTGCATGAACACCGTCTCGCGCCCGCCCTTGCCCGGCAAAATGATATCCGCAAGATACTGTTGGACCGCCGCAACATACTCAGGATCGGGACTGATCCAGCTCAGGTTGACCTTGGCCTCGCTCAGCGCCTTGGCCGCATACTCCTGCAAGCGCTTCAGCACAGACTCGCGGCAGCCCGGCTCATCCTCGCGCCACGGCCACACACCGGCGATCGTCTGGTAAAGCAGATACTCCTCGTTCGCATCCGGCGCCACGCGCCCATCGGCAAGCGTGCGCTTCGCCTTCGCATTCGCCCGTTGCCAGCGCCGCACTGCGCCGGCCCACGTGTTCGGAATCTCCGACAGTACATTCAGCCGGTTGCGCACATCCTCGCTGCGTTTGGTGTCGTGCGTCGACGTCGTCAGCATCGAGTCCGGCGACACCTCCAGCCGCTCCTGATTGCTCGAGTGCCACAGCTCCAGCCCGATGCCGAACGACTTCGTATCCCCGCCCACCTCGTTTGAGGAGACGAACCGGTTGTACACATAGAAGGTCGTGTCCTCGACCCCTTTCGCCATCACCGGGCCGGTTAGCTGCTGGAACTTGAGTGCGAACCGCAGTTGTTGTGGGTCGATCTCGCGGTTCGATGTCTGGTGGCGGCGGTGCAGCAGCAGCATGTCGGCAAGGAAGTCGAAAGCCGATCCGTCGATGTCCGGGTTGCGCCGCTTCGCCTGCCGGATGGCACCCCGGATGAACGCGATATCCCGCTCCGGATAGGAGCCGCGCTCGTCGGTATAGGTGCGATAGACCGGGAAGCATGCGATGGTCTCGCGTACTACTGTCTCAAGGATGTTGTCGGTGAAGTCGCGGGCATGCCGGTCCGCTGCGGCGATCTTGCTGAGCATGTTGGTCAGCACATGCACCTCGCTGGCCAGCGAGCTCTGCATCACCTGCAGTTTCGACCGGTAGATGATCTCGTCCGGGTTCGCCGAACGGCCGAGGACACGGTCGTAAAGAGTGTTGAATGCCTTGAGGTTCTCGCGCTGAATGAAGATGTTGTTGGCGAAGTAGACGAAGTCGTAGCCGGATGTCCCGTGCACGGGCCACTCCCGCGGCATGTGCTCGCGCGGCTCGAGGATCTTCTCCACCGCCACATAGAGTGGGCCATGCGAGGTGCCCCAATCGTAGCCGCGCACCTGGTCGAGCACCGTGCGCTCGATGCCGTTGGCGGCCGTCTCGCTCTCGGGCTTCGGGCCCGCGCACTGACTGGCCAGATAGAGGAGCTGCAGGCGGATCAAATATTGGCGCGGGTTGAACATGCCGTCGCAGTGGTCGAT
>DASXGY010000079.1:0-6430 GCA_036488835.1 Acidobacteriaceae bacterium | reverse complement strand
AGCTGCCTGGGCTCCGGGTGCTGCGGGGCGTGACGCAGCCGGCTCGAACCCGCCGGAAGCAGGGGTCGCCGGACGGTTCGGCTCGTTATTGGGGGATTGGGGAGTACTGCCGGGCTGATTCGGTTTCCACATCGCTTGGGTATTTCCTTTCAGATACTGCGAAATATGCTTTGCCTGCCGACGGCCCCGCGGGAATTACTCGCCCGCCCTCTGCACCGGTCCATCCTTCAGCAGGTACAGAGTAACCGGATTGCCGCGCCATTCGCGGCGCAATCCGCATCACACCTGTCCTTTGTTGCATATTACTCACCTCTCCGCGAAAATTGCATCCCTCGTCCACAAACTTTTCCCTCAATCTTGCACCTAAGTGGTATCCCCACAGGTCCTTGCAGAAGGCCGTCTGCGCCGCGGATTTACCATCGAAATTGCCCTATGCCCACGGACCGCGATCTGCTCACTCGCATCGGCCGCTCCTCCGGCGGCCGTGCCGGTTACAAACAACTAATCCGCGAATTGGGCCTAGGCGGCGGCCGGGAACGTCGCCTGCTCCTGGAGCAGCTCGCCCGCCTCACCGCGCGCGGCTCCCTCGTCAAAACCGACCGCGATCAATGGAGCTTGCCCCAAACCGCTACAGCACGCACCAGTCTCATTGCGGGCCGGCTCGACCTTCACCGTGACGGCTTCGGCTTTGTTCGGCCTACAAGCAATATCGGCACAGGCAGCGAGAAAGTTGACGACATCTTCATCCCACCCGCCGAGCTCAACGCCGCCATGCAGGGCGACCTTGTCCTGGTCGAGCTCCTCCCGCCCCGCACCCAGGGCCCCAACGCCGGCAAGCATGCCGGGCGCATCGTCCAGATCGCCCACCGCCGCAACCCAACCGTGGTCGGCCGCTTTAAGTACGCCACCAGCGAGAGAGCGCAAGGCAATTTCGTCGTCCCCTTTGACGAGCGCATGACCCAGCCCATCCTCATTCCTTTCGGTGACGAGGTTCCCCTGCTGGAAGCCGAGGCCACCCCGCACCGCGTGCTCGGCGAAGACGCTCACCACGCCGAAGCCACGCACCATGCTCCGGACGACCTCGACGGCCTTGTCGTCGATGTCGAGATCACCGACTGGCCGACCCTCCACCGCCAGGCGCGCGGCCGCGTCCTCGAGATCCTTGGCGATCCCGACGACTTCGGCGTCGATGTTGAGATCATGATTCGCAAGCACCACCTCCCGCACCTTTTTCCGGATGCGGTGCTCGAGAACGCGAAGGATGTCGCCCATCTTGATCGGCAGGAGATCGCCCGCCGGCACGACTTTCGCGATCTTCCCATCGTTACCATCGACGGCGAGACCGCGAAAGACTTCGACGACGCCGTCCTCGTTCGCGAATCTGCAGGAGGGTACGAACTGCAGGTCCACATCGCCGACGTGGCGGAGTATGTCACTCCCGGCTCACCGCTCGACCTCGAAGCACGCCTGCGAGGCACCTCCGTCTATTTTCCCGACCGCGCCGTCCCCATGCTGCCGCAGGAGCTCTCCTCCGACATCTGCAGCCTCCGTCCCGCCGAGGACCGCCTCGTCCTCTCCTGCATCATGCAGCTCGACCGCCACGGCGCCATCCTCAGCTACGAAGTCTTGGAAGGTGTCATCCGCTCCGCACGCCGCATGACCTACACCCAGGTCCACGCCATCCTCTCCGGCGACGAGGCCGCCCGCGCCGAGTTTGCACCGCTCGTTCCCGAGTTCGATCGCATGTTCACCCTCGCCAAAATCCTCAACCGCAAGCGCGAGCAGCGTGGCTCCATCGATTTCGATCTCCCCGAGCCCATCATCGACTTCAATGACGAAGGCGAGATGCAGGGGATCCTGCGCTCCGACCGCACCTGGGCCAACCGACTCATCGAAGAGTTCATGCTCTCCGCCAACGAGTGCGTCGCCGACTGGCACGAACGTATCGGCGTGCCTTCCATCTACCGCATCCACGAGAAGCCGGATGCCAAACGCGTCATGGACTTCGAAGAGACCGCCGCCCATTTCGGCTACTCACTCGGGCTCGGCGCGCTGCCGGTCAAGCGCGTACAGTTCAAGAGCGAGCGCCGCGAGTTCCGCGCCCACAACGCGCGCAACCGTCACGGCCAGCGGCACGCTCCGCGCCAGCACGAGATCCCGCAGGAAATCCCGGTCACGCCCCAAATGTATCAACGGCTGGCACATAAAATCGCGGGCAAGCCGGAGGAGCGAATTCTCGCCCACCTCATGCTGCGCTCGCTCAAGCAGGCTCGCTATTCCGAGAAGAACGAAGGCCACTTCGCGCTCGCCACTTCCCACTACACCCACTTCACCTCACCCATCCGTCGCTACCCCGACCTCATCGTGCACCGCATCTCGAAGGCACTGCTCGAAGCGGGTGTTTCCAGCCATGTTGATCTCGGTTCCGAAGCAAGAGTTGGTGTAGATGAGCACGCCACGGGCGTCACCGAATCCGCGCCACTCAGCGAAGACGACCTCAGCGCCATCGCCAAAGAGTGCAGCGACAACGAGCGCCGCGCCGCCGAAGCCGAGCGCGAGCTGATCGAGTGGAAGAAGGTCAAGTTTATGCAGCACCGCATCGGTGAGGACTTCGACGCGATGGTGATGAACGCGACCAAATACGGGCTCTTCGTAGAGCTCACCGATCTCTTCATCGAGGGGCTCGTCCCCCTCGGCAGCATGCTCGATGATGTCTACACCTATCGCGAAAACACACGCCAGATCATCGGCAACCACAGCGGGCGCCGCTTCTCCATCGGCGATCGCCTGCGGGTCATCCTCGACCGCGTTGACGAAGTCGAGCGCCGCCTGCAATTCTCCATCCTCGATGAGCCGCAGCCCACGCGCCCAGGCAAGCAGAAGCAAAAGAAATCCGCCGCAAAGCCCGAATCGGCCCACGTCGCGCGACCCAAAAAGCGCAGCAAGCTCCGCCCTCACCCTAAAGGCAAAAGCAAACGCCGGTAGCGCCACCAGAATGGGTGTCCCATTGCCGCAACGCAGATGTCGGAGAAGCACGAAGGCGCACGGCGCCTCGTAATCGCTGACCCCGGGTCCTTAAGCCCTTCCCGCTCGGCTGGTCTCCACTACATTCCCCACCGACCAAACCACCGCCCCCCACGCCAGCACATTCAGCCCAATGATGATCAGCGGCATCAGCAGCTTGTATTCAAAGGTGCGCGACACGACGCCGCCAGTCAGCCAGTTCACCACCTGCCATCCCGGAAACAGAATGATCTGCGCCAGCCGGTGAAAGCCCCGCACATGGTAGAAGGGCGGCATGCGCGCAATCACATCGAACAGCAGGCAGGGAATGCCCAGCAGCGCGGCATACTTGCATCCCTGTTTGTAGGTCACGGCCGCGGCGCGCCAGCCGACGAGGCAGGCGGCTCGGTCTCGGACGCTTCTTCATCATCGTTCAAGCCGAGCCGGGTCTCAATCTTCACCGAACCCTTGCCCTGCTCAGCGTTGTGCCGCTGCTGGCGCAGATTAATGGCGAACAGGACCACCCGCAGCACCAGTATGCCCAGCAGCACCGCCACCAGTGCCCCGCTTCCAGGTCGCTTCCACATCAGGAAGACCGCACCTAGCAGCACGATCACGAACAACCCGAAGGTGAGCGTCCCCGACCTCTTCATGCCGACCTCATACCGAACACTTTAGACGGAGAATCGATCCCTTGTCGCTGCCAGCCGGCAAGACCGGAGCAGACTGGGCGTAGGACCAGAGGAAGCGAACCCAGCACCGTCCCACCGGCGCGTCTGCCTGGGACCGCCAGTCCCGATACAATGGGGATGGTTTCGCGTCCAACAGAATGTCCATGCGCCCAGCTTCCCTGCTCGCCTCCGCCGCCCTCG
Organism: Acidobacteriaceae bacterium; assembly: GCA_036488835.1. Taxonomy (GTDB): domain Bacteria; phylum Acidobacteriota; class Terriglobia; order Terriglobales; family Acidobacteriaceae; genus KBS-83. Next base: position 2,555 of record DASXGY010000079.1, on the reverse strand, counting down.
CCGCCACGCTCTTTTTCCTGCCCGGAACGCTCACCGTCCCCGCCGCTGCGCAGGAGACCACGCAGGTGCATAACACCACGCCGCTCCATCCCCCGGCCGGGGCGCGCGTGGCCATCATCGAGTTCGAAGACCTGGAATGCCCCGACTGCGCCCGCGCCAACCCGCTGCTCAGGCAGGCGGCCGAGCAATACAAGATTCCCTGGGTGCGCCACGACTTCCCGCTGCCGCAGCACGACTGGAGCTTCCAGGCGGCCGTCAACGCGCGCTGGTTCGACACCAAGAGCAAGAAGCTTGGCGACGAATATCGGGATGCTGTCTTCGCGCATCAGAACGAAATTACCGTCATCAGCGACAGTGGCACCTACGACGGCAGTAAAGGCCTGCCTAACCTGCACGCCTTTACGGAGAAGTTCGCCGCCGACCACAAGCTCGCGCTGCCCTTCGTGATCGATCCGCAGCAGAAGCTCGCCGCGCTGGTGAAGGCGGACTACGCGCTGGGCCAGAGCGTCGGCATCCAGCACACCCCGACCATCTGGGTAGCCACCAATCAGACCAAGGGCACGCCTTTCGTCGAGGTGCTCGACCGCACCAAGCTCTACTCCATGATCGACGATGCTTTGGCGGAGACCAAAGGCAGCGCTCCGGAACGCGCCACCGTGCATCACACGCCCCAGCCCTCTCGGTAAGCCTCGCTCTTGAAGCGCCAGGCTATGTCCACTGGCTGAACAAAGCCCGTCCGGAATCGGACGCACCACTCAACAGCTACTCCGTTTTCCAGCCAGCCCCGGCGCGAATAATCAGTGGATTGGTGAGACCAGGTCTCATGGATTGCCAATTGAACTGTCCTGTGACAGGTTATCCCGTGCCTTCTAGCCCGGAAACGTCTCCCAGGAGCGCCAGCCGATGATGAGTTTCCTTACCCTAGGCTCTGCGTGGCGGCCGGCCAGCCGCGCCGCGGCTACAGAACCCATGCAGGCCTTGCGCATGGAGTGAGGCAACTGGCAGAAGATCATTTCGAAGTATTTGCGGAAGTATCATCCTGAGCGAAGCGAAGGATCTGCAGCTTTCCAGAGCAGGCCCAATGCAAACGTGAGCGGTCAAAGAAAGCGGGCCATCAGACCCTGTCAGGGGCGCAATTCGCTGCAGGCATCGCCGCTGACGCCTCGGAGGCCAGTCCTAGCGGGCGGAGGTTCTCTCTACGCGGACCGCCAGCTCGCCCGCGTCCGTATCGTTCGCCGCGTACATCAGGTCGAAGATGCTCGCCGCCGTCTGCAGCCACTTCTGGCGTGCTGCCAGCGGCCACTGCGCTTCGGGCTCGGGCAGCTTCGAAAACAACCCCTCAATCAGCGGATGGGTTCCCTCGATGCTTTTCCGCGGGGCTTGCTGCGCAGGCTTCACCGTCCCTGCGGGGGTGGGTTCGACCTCGCGATCCGGCATCCGCTCGGCAGTCCGGTCATTGGCTCGGCCATTGTGCTCCGAAACCCTTTCCAGCGCCTGCTCCAGACGATCCTGCACCCGAAGCTCCGCACCGTTGCGGTCGTCACCGCGCTCCGGCTGCCGCGGCACGTTCCGGTCGCCATTGCGCTCTATGCGGTTCAAGTCGTCGTAAGGGCCTTTGACCGAGCTGTCTGGCTCGGTAGGTGTCTTGAAAGATGGCATGACGGGACGATCGCTTCCGAAAAGAGCCATAGACCAGCCATCATGCAGAAATACAACTTCCGGCTCAATGGCACTCTTAGGTGATGGCTACGGCCAGAAATGAACCGCGGCATCACTTGAGACCTCCCCGCGCACCAGTCAACGATAACGCCACAACCCCCCGCATTCCCGATACGATACGCCGCCACCGGGCTGCCAACAGCGCCGTCTTAATCCGCTTGACGGCAGCCATCCATGCGGCCTACAGTCGGCTCACTTGACCGCATCACAACAAAGAGAGAGGGGGACGTCATGACCATGACTTGGATAAATATCTTCATCATGATCTTCTTCGGCATCGCCCTGATCATCGGCGTTTACTTCGGTTGGGTCCTGCTGCGCAATGAGATGATCGGACGCCCCAAGCCCCCGCCGGACCCTTACGACTTCGGTTTCGGGCCATCTCAACCGGACCACAAGACGCACCCTTAGATCCGTTCCGGCACCGTCAGATCCCTTGCGGCGCCGTCCCACCCTCGGGGAGTACCCGCGTCGGCTTCTGCCCGCTACCCTCGGGATACCATGCGTATCCGGCTCCGCACCCAGGCCCTTTCTCAGGCTCTCTTGGTCGCTCTTCTCTTTCCGCTCTCGCTCCATGGCGGAGCCCGAGCCAAGCCCCATACAGTCGGCATCGGCGCAGGCAAGCACGTCCCCTACGGCCTCACCTCGGACCCCGCCGGCGCCGCCCTGGGGGAAAAGACCCTCCACGTTCGACCCCTCATCGTCGATGACAAAGTCAAAGAATGGACCACGGGCGAAGTCCACGACATCACCGACCGCAGCTTCGTGGTCCGCCGGGCGCTGCGCCTCAACGATTCGCTCCCCGGCGAGAAGGCTGAGCACTGGATCTGGCAGCG